>JACDHG010000224.1 GCA_013821195.1 Propionibacteriales bacterium | reverse complement strand
GCCTCATCGGCGACCGACGACTCACGCCCCTGCTCCGCGTCACCGCCGTTCTCGTTGCCACCTGCCTTCGCCACCTCGCGACCGCGCGGCGAGATCAAGCTAGCCGCGGTCGTGACCGCCAGGATGCCGACGATGAGGACGAGCGAGAGCCAGATCGGGATCTCGGGCGCCCAGGAGACGTGTTCGCCGCCGTTGAGGAAGGGGAGCTCGTTGAGGTGGAGCGCCTCCAGCACCAGCTTGACACCGATGAACCCGAGCAGGACGGCCAGGCCATAGGAAAGGTAGACCAACCGCTGCAGCAGTCCGCCGATCAGGAAGTACAGCTGCCGCAGCCCCATCAGCGCGAACACGTTCGCCGTGAAGACGAGATACGGCTCCTTCGTGAGGCCGTAGATCGCCGGGATCGAGTCGAGGGCGAACAACAGGTCGGTCGTGCCAAGGGCCACGATGACGATGAACATCGGGGTGATGAGGCGTTTGCCGTTCTGCCTGGTGAAGAGCTTCGTGCCGTCGTACTCCTTCGTCGCTGGGAAGCGCTTCTCCACCCAGCGGACGAGGCGGCTCTCCTCGAAGTCGTCCTCGTCCTCGTTGCCTTCCTTGGCGAGCTTGATCGCGGTGTAGATGAGGAACGCACCGAAAAGGTAGAAGATCCAGCTGAAGTTGGCGATGGCCGCCGCCCCCACGGCGATGAAGATGCCGCGCATCACGAGTGCGAGCACGATGCCGATGAGCAGTGCGGTCTGCTGATACTTGCGAGGGACGGCGAACTTGTTCAAGATGATGATGAAGATGAAGAGATTGTCGATCGACAGCGAGTACTCCGTGAGCCAGCCGGCGAAGAACTCCGTGCCGTACTGGGAGCCCGCGAAGAAGTAGACGCCGATCCCGAAGAGGATGGCTGCCCCGACGAAGAAGGCCAGGTCGCGACTGACCTCGCGCATGGACGGCTCGTGGGGTCGCCGCCCGATGACGAGCACATCGACGAGCAGGAAGCCAGTCGTGAAGACGACGGTGCCCCACCACAGCCAGCTGGGGATGTCCATGAATCACTCCTCCGGAGCTCTCGTTGCGCACAGCAGAGCGCGCCAGATGCCACGCACAGCCTCCGGAGGTCTCTTCCGCCCTGACATCGAGCCAATGGCACCGGGACGGATCACACACTGAAACCCGGTCCGTGATGACGACGCCACTGCGAAGGAATACTCCCCTCCAACGCGCGCCATTGTGCCAGAGGCACCCGCGACGACCCAAGAGCCCCACGCCGCGCCGCCTGACGGCCTCACCCCGGTGGGCGGTGCTTCTTGGGCAGCTTAGACAGCACGGTCGCGTAGGAGTCGTCGCGAGCAGCTCGTCCCGCATCATCGCGCGCCGGCCTCGACCATCTGGCGGAGCTCCTTCTTGAGCTCTTGGATCTCGTCGCGCAGCCGCGCTGCCACCTCGAACTGGAGCTCGGCGGCAGCCACGTGCATCTGGTCGGTGAGCTGCTGGACCAGGTCGGCAAGGTCGCTCGACGGGAGCCCGGCCGGGCCACGGGCCCGTCGACCGGCAGCTTTACTCGACAACCCCGGGACGGGAGCCTTGCCCCGCGACTGTTGGCGCCCACCACCACCGAGGAGCTGCTCGGTGTCGGCGTCCTCGCGGGCGAGCATGTCGGTGATGTCGGCGATCCGCTTGCGCAACGGCTGGGGGTCGACACCCTTGTCGAGGTTGTAGGCGACCTGCTTGGCGCGACGGCGGTTTGTCTCGTCGATGGCCTTCGCCATCGAGTCGGTGATCCGGTCGGCATACATCAGCACCTGGCCGGAGACGTTGCGAGCGGCACGACCGATGGTCTGGATCAGCGATGTGCCGGACCGGAGAAACCCCTCCTTGTCGGCGTCGAGGATCGCCACGAGGGAAACCTCGGGAAGGTCGAGACCCTCCCGAAGCAGGTTGATGCCGACCAGGACGTCGTACTGGCCGAGTCGCAGCTCTCGCAGCAGCTCGATCCGCCGCAGCGTGTCGACCTCGCTGTGCAGATAGCGGGTGCGGATGCCGTTCTCCAGCAGGTAGTCGGTGAGGTCTTCCGACATCTTCTTCGTCAAGGTGGTGACCAGCACCCGCTCGTTGCGCTCGGCGCGCACCTGGATCTCGCTGATCAGGTCGTCGATCTGACCCTTGGTCGGTTTGACGATGACCTCGGGGTCGATGAGACCGGTCGGCCGGATGATCTGCTCGACCGTTGTCTCGACCTTCGCGAGCTCGTAGGGGCCCGGCGTCGCGGACAGGTAGACGGTCTGCCCGATGCGCTCGAGGAACTCGTCGAACCGAAGCGGCCGGTTGTCCATCGCGCTCGGCAGCCGGAAGCCGTGCTCGACGAGAGTGCGCTTGCGGGACATGTCGCCCTCGTACATCCCGCCGATCTGTGGGACCGTCACGTGCGACTCGTCGAGGACGAGGAGGAAGTCCTCCGGGAAGTAGTCGAGCAGGCAGTGTGGCGCGGACCCGGCCGCGCGGCCGTCGATGTGGCGCGAGTAGTTCTCGATCCCGCTGCAGGTGCCGATCTGGCGCATCATCTCGATGTCGTACGTCGTGCGCATGCGGAGCCGCTGAGCCTCGAGCAGCTGCCCCTGGCGATCGAGCTCGGCGAGCCGGTCGACCATCTCTGCCTCGATGCTCCCGATCGCCCGCTCCATCCGCTCCGGCCCGGCGACGTAGTGCGACGCAGGGAAGATGTGCAGCACCTCGTCCTCACTGACCACCTCTCCGGTGACGGGGTGCAACGTCATCAGCCGCTCGATCTCGTCGCCGAAGAACTCGATCCGCACGGCGAGCTCCTCGTAGACCGGGAAGACCTCGAGCGTGTCGCCGCGGACCCGGAACGTGCCACGTGAGAACGCCACGTCGTTGCGGGTGTACTGGATGCCGACAAGGTGGCGGAGCAGCGAGTCACGGTCGAAGTCGGCGCCGACCTCGAGCTGCAGCATCCGGTCGACATACTCCTGCGGCGTGCCCAGGCCGTAGATGCACGAGACCGTCGACACCACGATGACGTCACGCCGCGTCAACAGCGAGTTGGTGGCCGAGTGACGCAGCCGCTCGACCTCCTCGTTGATCGAGGAGTCCTTCTCGATGTAGGTGTCGGTCTGGGGGACGTACGCCTCGGGCTGGTAGTAGTCGTAGTAGGAGACGAAGTACTCGATGGCGTTGTCGGGGAACAGCTCGCGCAGCTCGTTGGCGAACTGGGCGGCCAGCGTCTTATTGGGCAGCATGACCAAGGTGGGTCGCTGGATGCGCTCCACCAGCCACGCGACCGTGGCCGTCTTGCCGGTGCCGGTGGCGCCGAGCAGCACCATGTCTGTTTCTCCACCGCTGACGCGACGTTCGAGGTCGTCGATCGCTGTTGGTTGGTCGCCCGATGGGATGTAGTCCGAGATCACTTTGAAGGGAGCGACCGTGCGGGCGAGATCGCTCACTGCTCTCATGTTGCCGAGACTAATGGGTAGCGCCGACAGTCCCGGACGCCGGACGCCGCTGAGCGTGGTGCGCTGCCGCAATCACCGTCGGTGAGGCCGCCCGATCTTGCCAGGATGGCGGTCGTTTGCCTGCACAACGGCGAAGGCGAGCGTCAAGACGCAGTATGCGAGCAGCAGACCGCCCAACCCGTCGCTGAGCCAGTGGAAGTCACCGACCACCGAGTGCCATGCCGCCAACGCACCTACCAACATGCCCGACCCTGATCCGAACGCCGCAGCCCGTGCGATGTCGCGCACTCCACCCTGACACAGCAATGCCAAGAAGACGACCGAGCCCGCGCAGACCGCCGCCAACGCCGTATGCCCTGAGGGGTAGTAGCCAGGGTAGTCGGCCCGGTCAACCCAGACTCCAGGACCTTCGCGCCCCACCACTGTCTTGGTGAGATAGACGAGTCCTTCGGTGACCAAGAAGACTGTCGCCGCGAACACGAAAGGCCAGATCTTCCAGAGCAGGTGTGACGCAACGGCTCCAGCGATACCGAGCAGAGCTGCCGAGAAACCGGGCTTGCCAAGGTCACGGGCGAGGCCCAGCCACGAGGCCACGGAGACCGGTTGCGGCTGCACCCACTCTCGCAGCGTCTGGTCGAAGTGAGAGACGAGTCCACCGCTCATAACGTCGAGAGCGATGAGGACGAAGCAGAGCAGCGCCAAGGAGACGCGCCGCGCCTGGCTGCTGTCGAGTCGCAGGCTAAGTCTCATCGGGGGAGATGCCGACGAGGCGGCATTCGGGGGCTGCGCCGTGGCCGAGCAGGCAGGTGACTGGTCACCAGGTACTGAACTCGATAGCGATGTGGCCGGTACGGGGCAAGCAGCTCCTCGAGCTGGGAGTCGCTCATCTCGTTGTCAGTCAGTGCCCAGCCGATGTGGTGGGCCACGTGGTAGTCACCGAAACTGACGGCATCGCAGTCACCGTGTGCTCGTTGCCGGATCTCCGCCGCGGTCCTCACC
>JACDHG010000068.1 GCA_013821195.1 Propionibacteriales bacterium | reverse complement strand
AACGAAGCCGGCTACGCCGCACGGGTGATCGATGTCGTCCGTCTGCTCGGCAGGGTCATACCGCCCCTGCTCCCGCCCTCACCAGCGAGCGTTGCGCTGCGTCATGTGGCGAGTGTGCACGGCTAGCTAGGGTTCGGCCAGGGTTCCATCACCGCGGCGTGCTGTCGGTGACCCATCGGCCGAGTCTTCGGTGGGATGATCGAACACCCGGCTGGCGCGGATGTCCTGTGCGGCGATCTCGACGAGGTCGGCTCGGCCGATCTTGCGCTGATCCCCCGACAGCAGTCGGCTCGCCTGGCGCAGTCGGGCGCGCTCCAGGGCGTTGCGGACGCTGCGGGCGTTGGCGAACCGCGGCTGGGCGATGCGCAGGTCGAGGTAGTCGCGGAAGGCCGTCCGCGCGTCCGGGCTGAACTCGTAGTGCTCCTCAGCGAGCATCAGCTCGGCGATCTCGGCCAGCTCATCGACGGTGTAGTCGGGGAAGTCGATGTGATGGGCGACCCGCGAGCTGAGGCCCGGGTTGGACTGGAAGAACGACTCCATGCGGTCCGCGTAGCCCGCGAAGATGACCACGAGATCGTCGCGCTCGTCCTCCATCATCTGCAGGAGGATCTCGATGGTCTCCTGGCCGTAGTCGCGCTCGTTGTCCTCGCGGTACAGGTAGTACGCCTCGTCGATGAACAGCACGCCGCCCAACGCCCGCTTGACGACCTCCTTGGTTTTCGGCGCGGTATGGCCGACGTACTGGCCGACGAGGTCGTCGCGGGTGACGCTGACCAGGTGACCCCTGCGGATGTAGCCCAGGCCGTGCAGCAACTCGGCCATGCGCAGGGCGACGGTCGTCTTGCCCGTGCCCGGGCTGCCGGTGAACGACATGTGCAGGTTGGGTCGGGTGGAGGACAGCCCGTAGCGCTGACGGAGCCGGTCGACGAGCAGCAGCGCGGCAATGTCTCGGATGCGCGCCTTGACCGGGTCGAGCCCGACGAGCTCCGCGTCGAGCCGTTCCAGGATCTCGGTGGTCTGCGCTGCGCCCCCCTCGGCATGGAGATCGATCAGCTCCTCGGCGCCGAGCAGTGCCGACGCGTCCGCCTCCCCCTCCGCCTGAAGCCCCGGTCCCGGCCCCGGCTCTGACCCGGACGCCGGCTGGTGCAGGGAGAACCCCCTGCCGGAATCCGGCCGCTCACCGTTGCTCACTACGGCTGGCCGTTGCCACCCCCGCCGCGCTGCCCGGGCGGCCGGTCCGTCGCATGGGAATGCAGGGTGTAGCGCACCTGGCGGTCCGCGTGCTCCTGGCGCTCGAGTCGGAAGCCCGGCTCCTGGGAGGGTCGATTCACGATGAACGCCAGTGCGGTCGTCTGCCGACCGTAGCTCGCGTCATACAGGCTCACCCGGATGTAGTGGTCGGGGAAGGCCTGGCGGCAGGCGTTGACCTCGTGCACCGCTCCCGCGGGATCGAGGAGGTCGAACATCGGCAGCTCCCACATCTCCCACAGCACGTTGCGCGGGTGGGGGTCGTCGGTGAGCTCCACCGCCACCGCCCATCCCTGATCGAGGCCATAGGCGACCTGCTTGGCGATCTCGTCGTCGGTGAGCTCGGGGAGGTAGGAGAAGGTTCCCTGGGTGACGCGCATGAGTGACATCCTTCCTGGGTCGGGTAACGCTTCGCGGTCCGGCCGCGCGTCAGCTCGTGGGGGTGGCGACGACGTCGGGTGTGTCGGTCGAGGTGTAGTCGAAGGTGACGTCGCCCCAGGTGTCGAGGGCGGCCTGCAACGGGGCACAGCGCTTGGCGGCGTCGCGGAGGATCGCCCCGCCCTCGGACAGGTAGTCCCGCCCCTCGTTGCGGGCCTTGATCATCGACTCGAGTGCCACACGGTTCGCGGTCGCGCCGGCGGCCACGCCCATCGGATGCCCGATGGTCCCGCCGCCGAACTGCAGGATGGTGTCCTCGCCGAGGTAGTCCAGCAGCTGGTGCATCTGTCCGGCGTGGATGCCACCCGAGGCCACCGGCATGACCCCGGGCATGGAGCCCCAGTCCTGGTCGAAGTAGATGCCGTGCGCCGGGTTGGCCTCGGTGAAGCCCTGCCGGCAGGTGTCGTAGTAGCCGCGGACCATGCCGGGATCACCCTCGAGCTTGCCGACGACGGTTCCGGCATGGATGTGGTCAACGCCCAGCAGACGACACCACTTGGTGAGGACACGGAAGTTCACGCCATGGCTCTTCTGCCGCGTGTAGGTGGAGTGGCCCGCGCGATGCAGGTGCAGCAGCACGCCGTTGTCACGGCACCACCTCGACATCGAGGTCATCGCCGTGAAGCCGACCGTGAGGTCGATCATGACGACGACACTGCCGAGCTCCTTGGCGAACTCCGCCCGCTCGTACATGTCCTCCATCGACGCCGCGGTGACGTTGAGGTAGTGGCCTTTGATCTCACCGGTCACGGCCTGCGCCCGGTGGACCCCCTCCATCACGAACAGGTAGCGGTCGCGCCAGCGCATGAACGGCTGGGAGTTGATGTTCTCGTCGTCCTTGGTGAAGTCCAACCCGCCGCGCAGTGCTTCGTAGACGACTCGACCGTAGTTGCGCGCCGACAGCCCGAGCTTGGGCTTCGTGGTCGCACCGAGCAGCGGGCGGCCGTACTTGTTGAGGTACTCGCGCTCGGTGACGACGCCGTGAGGCGGGCCCTGGAACGTCTTGACGTAGTGGAGGGGGATGCGCAGATCCTCGAGGCGCAGGGCCACCAGTGCCTTGAAGCCGAAGACGTTGCCGATGATCGAGGAGGTCAGGTTCGCGATCGATCCCTCCTCGAACAGGTCGATGTCATAGGCGATGTAGGCGATGTAGGTCGTGTCCGAGCCCGGCACCGCCTCGACCCTGTAACACTTGGCCTGGTAGTGCTCGTGGGCGGTCAGCCGGTCGGTCCACACCACCGTCCAGGTGGCCGTCGAGGACTCGCCGGCGACGGCCGCGCCGGCCTCCTCGGGTGGGACGCCGGGCTGAGGGGTCACCCGGAACGCCGCGAGGATGTCGGTGTCCTTGGGCTCGTAGTCGGCTTGGTAGTAGCCCATCTTCACATAGGACATGACGCCCGCGTCCCACCGGTCCTGCCCATCGCGCTCATGCTCGATCATGGTCCGCTCTCCTGTGTCGTGGACCTCACCGTGGACCACGAATGTCCGCCTGTCTATGGGGAAACGGCCGATCACCGTCAAGCATTCACTTGACAGTCTCTCGCCTCCGGCCCACCCTTCCGACCCGAGAGCTTCGACCGACGCGCTCGTGCGTCCCTGCCTAGCATGGGTGGCACGATGCAGGGGGCCGCCGTGACCTTCAGCCAGCTGCGCTCCTTCGTCGCCGTGGCGGACACCGGCTCGGTGCGGGCGGCCGCCGCCCTGCTCATCGTCACGCCCTCGGCGGTCTCCAGTGCGGTGACGGCGCTGCAGGACGAGGTCGGGACGCCACTGATGGTCCGCGAGGGCCGAGGGCTGCGCTTGACCGAGGCGGGCGAGGTCTATGCCGACTACGCCCGCCGGATCCTCGGGTTGCTCGACGAGGCGCAGGTCGCGGCGGCCGGCGAGCTCGACCCGGCTCACGGCGAGCTGCGGCTCGCCGCCGTCACCACCGCCGGGGAGCAGATCGTGCCGCGGCTCCTCGCCGGCTTCACCGAGCACTACCCGGGGGTCGGGCTCCGCCTCGAGGTGGGCAACCGCGACGACGTGCGCGCCCGTCTCGACGCCCACGAGGCCGACCTGGCGATCGGTGGGCGCCCGGGGGCAGGGGCAGGTGCTCGGCCAGGCGCGGACGGTCTGCACGTCTACGCCGTGCGGCGCAACGAGCTGGTCGTGGTCATCCCCGCCGACGCCGAGCCGGGGAAGGATGCGCGGGGGTGGCTCGCGGCGCAGACGTGGCTCCTGCGCGAACGGGGCTCGGGGACGAGGGCGACGACGGTCGCCTTCCTCGAACGGCTGGGTCTGCAACCGCGCACGCAGACCCTCGGTTCGAACGTGGCCATCGTCGGTGCGGTGGCGGCGGGCCTCGGCGTCACACTGGTCTCCAGGGACGCGGTCGAGCAGCTGCTCAGCGACCGGCAGGTCGCGGTCCAGCCGCTGGCCGGCACCCCCCTGCGGCGCGACTGGCACCTGGTGGGGCGCGAGGCCGGCCTGCCGGCAACGGCTCGGCTGTTCAGCCGGTTCGTCATCGACTGCGGGGAGTTCAGCCGCCCGCGGTGAGGACGAACCGAAACGGCGGGCTCGGCGGCGGCAGGGGGCGGGCTCTGCGCCCGCCCCCGCCTTCAGCTGCCGTGGTGCGTCAGCGCCGCTTGCCCCGGGTGAGCAGGGCTGGGTCCGGCGTCTGGGGGTTGAGGTGCGGCAGCTTGATCTCGCCGGCCGTCGCCTTGTCGCTGAGCCGGAAGACGTTGAGGCCCGACTGGATCTCCGACTCGTAGATGAAGCCGTTGTAGTTGTAGCTCGACCAGGCGCCTCCGAGGTTTGCAGGCGTGATCGGCTCGGGGTCGGAGAAGCCCACCGTGGTCGGGTTCGCCGGGTCGGTGAAGTCCACGACCCACGTTCCCGCCCGGTAGTGCCCGGCTACTGCGACGTACCGGTCGCTGCGCAACGGCACGACGTTGTAGTTGTGGATCGTGCAGTTCTCACCCTCGCCATCCTGGGGGCGCGGCAGCACCCACTGCCCGATCTTCTCGCCGGTGTTCGCGTCGTAGAAGAACTTGCTCTTGAAGATGTCCGCGTCCTCGGTCCTGCAGCGGGGCCGCGCCCCACCTCCGGGTTCCCAACCGAGGACCAGGACCTCACCGTCCCAGGTGAAGGTCGCCGAGCGCCAACGGCCGCCGACACCGACCTTGTTGCCCTGCTCGTCTTCCTCCTCGACCGTGTACGTGTAGAGGAACTGCGGGTTCTCGAGCGTGCCGCCGCGCGGCGCGCCGATCGAGAACACGTTCGCCGCGTGCCCGCTCGCGCATGCGAGCAGGTTCACCTCGCCGAGGATGACACCGGCGTCGTGGCAACCGTTGCTGCTGCCGAGTGATCCCCCGGTGAGCGGGACCCGGCCGATGTGGCTCGATCCGGCCGGGTTGGAAAGCGGCACCTCGAGGATGTCGATCGTGTCGCAGATCGAACGGCCGCCCCCCGAGGAGTTGTTGCTGTAGACGACGAGCCGATCGTTGGCCAGGTCCGGAGCCAGCGTCGCCGTATGGGAGCCGCAGCCGTCAGCCTCGCCGCGCGACGGCCCGGCCGCGCTGAACTCGACCTGGCCGATCAGGGCCGGGTTCCTCGGATTGCTGACAGATCCTCGAACCTAGAACCCGTGGGATGCGTCGAACAAGGGGGAATCCTCGGCGGCGATCGAGGGATGTGCTAGCCCCCTGATGGGGGAAAACCCACGACGTGTCACCCCGCTGGTTCCTCTGCTGGGGGGAGGTGCTGCGGCGTGGTCGCGGTCTACCGTCGAGAGCGCACCGGCCAAAGGGACGGCGAACAGGAGTCCGCCATGCATACCGGGATCACCCTCAGCGAGACCGCTGCCGCGCTCGTCGCGCCCGGTCGCGGCATCCTCGCCGCAGACGAGAGCATCGGGACGATGTCGAGTCGACTAGAAGCCGTCGGCGTCGCCGCGAGCGCCGAGGCCCGCCGGGCGTGGCGCGACCTGATCCTCACCACCCCCGGACTGGGCGAACAGATCAGCGGGATCATCCTGTGCGACGAGACGTTCCGGCAGGCCATCGACGACGGGACGCCGTTCCCCGAGGCCGCGCGCCGGGCCGGCATCCTGCCGGGCATCAAGGTGGACACGGGCGCGAAGCCCCTCGCCGCCGCACCCGAGGAGAAGGTCACCGAGGGGCTCGACGGCCTGCACGACCGGCTCGCCGACTACGCCCACCTCGGCGCCGCGTTCGCGAAGTGGCGCGGGGTGCTGAGCATCGCCGCGGGCACGCCGAGCCGGCAATGTCTCGACGCCAACGCCCACGCGCTGGCCCGCTACGCCGCGCTGTGCCAAGAGGCCGGCATCGTGCCGATCGTCGAGCCCGAGGTCCTCATGGACGGAGCCCACAGCATCGAGGCCTGCGAGGAGGTGACCACCGAGACGCTGCGCGTGGTGATGGCGGCGCTGACCTCGCAAGGCGTGCTCCTGGAGGGCATCGTGCTGAAGCCGAACATGGTCGTGCCCGGCAGCGCCAGCGACCAGCGGTCCAGCGCCGAGCAGGTCGCCACGACGACCGTGCGCGTCCTGCGCCGCTGCGTCCCGGCCGCGGTGCCCGGCATCGCCTTCCTCTCCGGCGGGCAGGCGCCCGACATCGCCACGGCCAACCTCCAGGCGATCAACGTCCTCCCCGTCGCCCGCCCGTGGCAGCTCACCTTCTCCTTCGGTCGTGCACTCATCGAGCCCGTGCTCGGGGTATGGCGCGGTTCGTCGGACAACGTCGAGGCGGCACGGGCGCTGCTCCGCACTCGCGCCCGGCTCACCGCCGCCGCACGTGACGGCCGTTACGACCCGTCCATGGAGACCGCGGCGCAGCGCGAACCGACGGCCCTCGCCATGACGGGGCCCGCCCCTGCGCTGTAGCCCGCGCCGGGTGCGCGAGCTACACCCCGCGGTCTGGCGATCCGGGCGATCTGGGCGAGGCGGCATGGGCGGGCAGGGAGAGCCGGACGGTCGTTCCGGTCGCGGAGTCCCCGCCCGGGCCCGAGGTGACCGAGAGCTCGGCGCCGATGAGATCGGCCCGCTCGCGCATGCCCGCGAGCCCGTAGGTGATCCCGGCACCAACCGGCCGCGGCGTGGCGGTGGCGAAGCCGATGCCGTCGTCACCGATCTCGAGCTCGACCCGGTCCTCGACGGCACGTAACCGGACGACCGCGCCGGTGGCGGCGGCGTGCTTCACGACGTTCTGCAGCGACTCCTGGACGATGCGGTACAGCGCCGTCTCGACGTGGTCGGGCAGCAGGACCTCGCCGAGGTCCACCTCCACGGTGACGGGCACCTCCCCGACTGATCGGGCGAGGCTCTCCAACCCGGCGGCCAGCCCCAGGTCGTCGAGCACCGAGGGGCGCAGCCCGGCGATCGCCCGGCGTGTCTCGTCGAGCGCGGCGGCGGCGAGGTCACCCGCGGCGTCGATCTGCCCGGCGGCGAAGACCGGGTCTGTACCCACGGCCTCGGCTGCGGCCGACAGGTGGAAGCTCAGACCGACGATGCGCTGGCTGATGCCGTCGTGGATCTCGGCGGCGAGGCGGCGGCGCTCGGCCTCGAGCAGGGCCACGGTCTGGGCGGCGAACCGCTCACGCGCCTGCTCGCGCCGCGCGAGCCGCTCGTGCAGCCGGGCGTTCTCCACCGCCCCGGCGAGCAGCCGTCCGATGGAGGACAGCAGGCGCAGGTCGATCTCGGTGAAGTCGCGCCGCTCGATGGTGTGCACGTTGAGCACCCCGACGGGGATGCCGGGGCGGCTCGTCATGGGGACCGAGGCCATCGAGGTGTAGTCCTCGCCGCGCAGCTCGGGGATGTAGCGGTAGCGTGCATCCGCTCGCTTGTGCTCGACGAGGACGACGGGCTCGGCCTGCGCCGCGACCCACCCCGACACGCCCTCGCCCAGCGCCAGCCTGATCGACCCCGCAGCCTCGTCGAACGGCGGCGTGGCACCCATGAGGGTGAGACCGAGCCCATCGGCGTCCAGGACCAGGACGAAGCACACGTCGGTGTCGGTGGCATCGGTGATGAGCTCGGCGACGCCCTGGGCGAGGGGGCGCATGGCGAGGCCCTGGGAGATCGTGTCGATGATGCGCAGGAGCAGCTCGCGCTCCCGCGCCGCGTCGGCCAGGCCGAGTCCCCACCCGGTCAACTGAAGATCCCCTCGCGCAGGGCGACGGCGACGGCCTGGGAGCGCTCGTTCACCTCGAGCTTGCGGTACACGGCGCGCACGTGGCTCTTCACCGTCTCGTCGCTGACGACGAGCTTCTGGGCGATCGCCCGGTTGCTCAGTCCGGCGACGACGAGGGACAGCACCTCGCTCTCGCGCTGGGTGAGGCCCAGGTGCGCGCCGGGCCAGTACTGGCCGGCGTGCAGCCGCGCCGCGAACTGCGCGACCCTTCCCGCGAGCGTCGCGTCGATGACGATCTCGCCCTCGACGACCTGCTGGAGGTGCCCGACGAGCTCGGCGCCCTGGACGCGTTTGAGCAGGAACCCTGCCGCGCCCAGACGCAGCGCCTGGAACAGGTACTGCTCGTCGTCGTAGACGGTGAGCACGACCACGCGCCGCTGCGGCGCGCGGCGCAGCAGCTCCCTGCACAGGTCCAGCCCGCTCGCGCCGCGCAGGCGCACGTCGAGCAGCACCACGTCGGGGTCGGTGCCGTCGACGACGGCCAGCGCCGTCTCCCGGTCGGTGGCCTCGCCCACGACCTCGACCGCCTCGGCATGGCGGGACAGCATGGCCTTGAGACCGTCGATCACGATCTGGTGATCGTCGATCACCACCAACCGGATGGGCTGCATCGCAAGATGTCCGACCGCTTTGCTGCAGGAGGGTTTGCGCAAGGCTATGGCACGCGGCGGGTCGATCCCGTGTCTCCTCCCCCTGAACCCCCCGCTGGGGGGAGGACGACCGGGGGTGCGGCCCCTAGCGTGAGCGGCAGCGGCACACGCCGCCCACGCACCGCCCCCGAACCGCCCACGCACCGTCCGACGACCGGGAGAGGCGCAGCCAGTGGTACCCACAGCAGGCGCCGACATGGAGCAGCTGGTCCCCCACCTGCTGTGCGCCACGCAGCAGGCGGCCATCGCGGCGGCGGCGTGGGTCGGTCGCGGCGCTGCCGTCCGTGCCGACGGTGCGGCTGTGTCGGCGATGCGTGCGGCGCTGATGACCACGCCCGGGCGGGGCACCGTCGTCATCGGGGAGGGGGAGAAGGACGCCGCACCGATGCTGCATGACGGCGAGATGGTCGGCACCGGCGTCGGGGCGGCGTTCGACCTGGCGGTCGACCCCCTGGAGAACACCACGGCGTGCGCGCATGGTGCCGACGGTGCGATCACCGTGCTCGCCGCAGCACCGCAGGGGGTCTTGTGGACCACGCCGGGCTGGTACCTCGACAAGCTCGTCGTGGGACCTGCCGCGGTCGGCGCCATCGACATCGCCGCGCCCGTGGCAGCCAACCTCGCCGCCATCGCGCACCGTCTGGACAAGCCGGTGGAGGCGCTGACCGCCGTCGTGCTCGCCAAGCCCCGCCACGGCGAGCTCGTGGCCGAGCTCCGCTCAGCGGGCGCCCGTGTGTCGCTGATCCCCGGCGGCGACGTCCTCGGAGCGCTGCGGGCGCTGCTGCCCGATGGTGGCGCCGACCTCCTGATCGGCGTCGGTGGTGCCGCCGAAGGGGTCATCACCGCCTGCTCGGTCCGCCTCCTCGGTGGGGATATGCAGGCCAGGCTCGCGCCCCAGTCCGACGTCGAGGCCGAACGCGTCAGCGGTGCGGGTCAGCGTGCCGGACAGATCCTGGGACTCGACGACCTCGTCGCCCCCGGCCCCTGCGCGTTTCTCGCCACCGGCGTGACCGGCGGCGACCTCCTGCAGGGCCCGCTGCCCCTCGCCTGGGGCGTCAGGACGCACTCGCTGCTGCTGTCGCCGCTGCACCCCGGCCTCACCGTCGAGGAGACCCATGACCCCCTGACCGTCGTCGCCCATCCGGAGCTCGCCCATGCCTGACAAGACCATGCGCATCCGCAGGGCCGGCCCGTCCGCCGGGCCGAGCCGCCCGGTGATGCTCGGCATCGCCGGTGACAGTGCCGCCGGCAAGACCACCATCACGCGCGGGCTGGTGAAGGCCCTGGGACCACAGCGCTGCGTGGCCGTCTGCGTCGATGACTACCACCGCTACGACCGCGCCGAGCGCAAGGGGCTGTCGTTCACCCCCCTCCACCCCGACTGCAACTACGTCGAGGTCATGGAGCAGCACCTGCAGCTGCTCGCGAGCGGGCAGCCGATCCTCAAGCCCGTCTATGACCACGCCGACGGGACGCTGACCCGACCGGAGCTCATCGCCCCCCGCGAGTTCGTCATCGTCGAGGGCCTCCTGCCGCTGCACACCCCGCTCGCCCGAGCCTGCTTCGATGTCACCGTCTACCTCGATCCTCCCGAGGACATCCGACGGGGATGGAAGGTCGGCCGTGACACCGGCGAGCGCGGCTACACCACCGAGCAGGTGCTCGCGGAGCTCGACCGGCGCGAGCCCGAGTCCGAGGCCTTCATCCGTCCGCAGCGCAGCCACGCCGACACCGTCGTGCGCTTCGCGCCCATCGCCAGCCGCGATGATCCGCCGGGGACCCCGTTGAGCGCAGAGCTGCTGCTGCGCCCGACCCTGCGCGGGCCCAACCTGCTCGAGGTGGTGGGCGAGGACCCAGCGCGGGCCATGCACCTGAAGCTCCTGCGGGACGCCGACGGCAAGCCCACCGACGCCCTGCACGTGCACGGCTACGTCCCCCCCGAGGACAGCCGGGTGCTCCAGAAGGCCATCTGGGACTCCCTCGGCGGCACCGACCCCCTGCCCGACGAGCTGGGTCTGCTCAACGGCTCCCGCAGCGAGCCGGTCGCCCTCACCCAGCTCATCCTGCTCCACCACCTGCTCCAGGCCGCGTAGGTGTCGAAGGTGAACGCGGAGCTATTGCCCTGTCGCTCGGACACGGCCTTGGGCTGACGCCTGCCGCCAGGCCGGCGACCTCCGCCTAACCCGCTCGACCCCGGTTCCCTCGCCGCCGACGACACCGCCCGCGAGGTGCTGCTTCGTGCCAGCGGCACTTACTGCATGGATCACCCACGCACTGCGCATGATCAGGCAGGTTGGTGCTGTCGGCATCGACGAGCCCCTGCGGGCGTTCGAGCTGGCGGCCGTGTAGTTCGTTGGATACCTCGGCGTGGCCAATGCGCAGCTCCTGTGCAGAAGGCGGTTCCCAGGGCAA
>JACDHG010000223.1 GCA_013821195.1 Propionibacteriales bacterium | reverse complement strand
GGGTGTGCACGGACATGTCGACTGCCACGCTCATCCAGGCGGCGGCGATCTCCTCCAGCACCTGGAGATACACCTCATACGGCTGGCCTCCCCCGCCGTCCACCTCGTCGAAGGGCAGCGACATCAGGCCTGTCTGGCCGAGCAGGTGGAAGACATCGCGCGGAAACGCAGCGTCTGCCTCCGCTTGCGCGGCGCGCGGAGCCAGCTTGTCCTTGGCGATCTCTCTGACCACGGCGAGCAGGTCGCGAGCCTCGGGAGTGGGCAGCAGCCGGTCAACGGCCATGCGGCCCCGTACGACGACGGTCGATCTCGTAGAGCGCGATGCCGGCCGCGACGCCGGCGTTGAGCGACTCCGAGGTCGCAGCCATCGGGATTCGGACCAGCACATCGCACGTCTCGCGCACCAGGCGCGACAGCCCCTTGTCCTCGCTGCCCACGACAAGGGCCAGCGGCTCAGCGAGCAGGTCGAGGTCACCGAGCTCGACGTCGCCTGCGGCGTCGAGACCCACCACCGTCAGACCCGCCTGCTGGTACTCCTTCAGCTGGCGGGTGAGGTTCGTCGCCCTTGCCACCGGCACCCGGGCAGCGGCCCCCGCCGACGACTTCCAGGCGCTCGCGGTCATCCCAGCCGCACGACGCTCGGGTACGACGACCCCGTGCACGCCGAAGGCCGCCGCCGAGCGCACCACAGCACCGAGGTTGCGAGGGTCGGTCACGGAGTCGAGCACGACAACCAGCGCAGACTCGGCAGCCCCAGCTGCAGCATCGAGCAGGTCCTGAGGCTCCGAGTACTCGTAGGCCGGGACCTTGATGGCAATTCCTTGATGCACCGCGCGGTCGGTCATCTTGTCGAGCTCTGTCCGCGTCACCTCCAGCATCGAGACGTGCCGGTCCGCGGCGATCCGGAAGGCCTCACGGAGACGGTCGTCGCGCTCAGCGCGCTCGGCGACATACAGCGTCGTGACCGGGACGCCCGCCTGCAGCGCTTCCACCACCGCGTTGCGCCCGGCAACCCACTCGGTGCTCGGGGCAGCCTTGCTTCGGCCAGGCCGGGATCCCGGCCTGCGCCGCTGGGCAGAGTCCGCCTGCCCGAATGCCTTGTGGCCCTCTCGCTCGGCGGCCTTGGGTGTCGGTCCCCTGCCCTCGAGCGCTCTGCGCCGCCGCCCTCCCGACCCTGCGGTGGGATTGCCACCCTGCCGTTTGCGGGTCGCGCCGTGACGCTTGCTGTTTCCGGGCATCAGGTGCGCACCGTCCATCGGGGTCCGTGGGAAGTGTCCTCGACATCGACACCGGCATCGCTGAGCTGGTCTCGAATCGCGTCGGCCGCACCGAAGTCCCTGCGGTCCCTCGCATCCTGGCGCTGCTGCAGCAAAGCGGAGACGAGGGCGTCGACCACGTCGGTCGAGGCAGCAGACCCGCTGTGCTGACGCCAGGTCGCGCCGAGCGGGTCGAGCCCGAGAATGGCGAGCATCGCCCGCGCCGAGCAGAGGTTGGCGCGCAGCGCCTCGGAGCTGCCGTCGGCGAGCAGCTTGTTGCCGTCGCGGATCACCCCCTGCAGGCTGGCCAGGGCGGCCGGGGTGGCCAGGTCGTCGTCCATGGCGTCAGCGAAGGCGGGCGGGACCTCTCCCTCCCCTGGATCTGTCGCGCCGCCGAGCTCAGACGCCCGGACGACGTACCCCTCGATCCGTCGAAGGGCTGTCGCTGCCTCGCTCAACGACTCCTCGGTGAACTCGATGATCGAGCGGTAGTGCGGCGCAAGCAGGTAGTACCGCAGCTCGATCGGCCTGACCCGCTTGACGACCTCGCTCACCAACAGGGAGTTCCCCACAGACTTGCTCATCTTCTCGCCAGCGAGGTTGACCATGGCGTTGTGCATCCAGATCCGGGCAAACGGTCGCCCGGCGGCGCGGGACTGCGCGAGCTCGTTCTCGTGGTGGGGGAACCTCAGGTCGAGGCCCCCACCGTGGATGTCGAACTCGTCCCCGAGATACTTGCCGGCCATCGCCGAGCACTCGAGATGCCAGCCCGGTCGACCAAGCCCCCACGGCGACGGCCACGCGGCGGTCGCCGGCTCAGCCTCCTTCTTGAAACCCTTCCACAGGGCGAAGTCGCGAGGGTCGCGCTTGCCACGTGAGTCCGCGTCCGTCGCCGGCTCCATGTCGTCAACACGCTGGTTTGAGAGCTCGCCGTACGGCGGCCACGACCGGACGTCGAAGTAGACGTCGCCCGAGCCGTCGGCCGCGGCGTACGCGTGGCCCGTGGTCACGAGCTGGCCGATGAGCTCGAGCATCTCGGGGATGTGCCCGGTGGCGCGTGGCTCGTAAGACGGCGGGAGGCAGCCGAGTACCTCGTAGGCCCGGTGCAGCGCCCGCTCGTTGGCATAGGCGATCGACCACCACGGTCGACCCTCCTCGACCTCCTTGGCCAGCACCTTGTCGTCGATGTCGGTGATGTTGGCGACGAGCGTCACGTCGTAACCACGGTGCTCGAGCCAACGGCGGAGGACGTCGAAGGTCACCTCCTTACGGATGTGACCGACGTGCGGGGGACCCTGCACCGTGAGACCGCAGTGGTAGATCCCGACCTGCCCCGGCATCCGCGGCTCGAAGTCGCGGATCGCCCGAGTAGCCGTGTCGTAGAGGCGCAGGGTCACCGGCACAGGGTATCGACCCGGACGGATAGCGGCGAAAACACGTAGGACGTGATGGGTCGGCGCTGCTGGTCAAGCGCTCTTCCAGCAAGTCGGGACATTGCGGCCTTGGGCAACTACAGTCTCATCATGCGCTCCTGCCTCAAAGTCCTCACCAGCATCATCGTCGCCGCCCTCGCCGCGACGATGCAGCCAATCGCACCGACTCAGGCCACGACAGTTCCGCTGGGCACCGCCGATGCCAGTGCTCCGTCCGCCGCTGGCACCGCGAAGTCGATCCAGACGGTGAGGTGGGGCCCGCGGGCTCTCGCGAAGGGGAGGTTCGAGCACACCCGGATGGCTGGTGGTCTGGTCCTCGGCTCCAGTACTCGGCGGGTGACCTATGACGACCCGTACGGCGGGAGCGGCCGCCTCGCGTACGACCGCGGGCGATGGTACTCGCCGCGACACTCCACCGGATTCGGCTTCGACGAGCTGATCGCGTCGTACAACGCCTCGACCCCGGTCGGCACGTTCCTCGAGATCTCGGTGCGCGGCGTCACCAGCGGGGGCAGCCAGTCGTCGTGGGACAGTCTCGGCCGTTGGGCGAGTCACGACATCGCCTTCCACCGGATGTCCCTCGGCTCCCAGCCTGACGACTTCGGCCGCGTCGCCGTGGACACGCTCGTCACCAATCCAGGAGTCACGTACAGGTCGTGGCAGCTGCGGGTGACACTGATGCGCCGCGCCGGCAGCGGCAAGACGCCAACGCTCACCATGCTGGCCGCCGTCGCATCTCGACTGCCGGGCTCGTCCGCGACCAGCACCCCACGTTCGGGTGCGCGCGTGTCGCTCCTGGTGCCCAGATACTCCCAACAGATTCATCGCGGCGAGTACCCGCAGTGGGACGGTGGCGGCGAGGCATGGTGCAGCCCCACGTCGACCTCGATGGCGCTGTCCTTCTGGGGTCGCGGCCCCACCCCGAGGCAGTACGACTGGGTGAACGACGACTACGCCCAGCCCTGGGTCGACTATGCCGCCCGCTACACCTACGCCTGGGGGTATGACGGCACGGGCGACTGGCCGTTCAACACCGCCTACGCCGCCCGGTTCGGCCTCGACGCGTTCGTGACCCGGCTTCGATCGCTGCGCGAGGCCGAGCTGTTCCTCCGGGCGGGCATCCCGCTGGTGGCGACCGTCTCGTTCGGCGCCGGAGAGCTCGACGGGGCACCGCTCCGGTCGACGAGTGGCCACGTCCTGGTGGTCACCGGGCTCACCGCGGGCGGCGACGTCATCGTCAACGACCCCGCCGCGCCGACGGGCAAGACCGTGCGGCGCGTCTACAAGCGGGGACAGTTCGAGAACGCCTGGTCCGACAAGGGCGGCGTCGTCTACGTCATCCACCCCGCCTCCAAGTCGCTGCCGGATCCAGGCAAGCACAGCAACTGGTGAAGATGGTCGGCAATGCAGCACCTGCGGCTCGCGGCTCAGTCCTGGCGGAGTGGAGACACACCCACTAGCATCAGGGAGCCGAGTCACGAGCCCCCGAAGGTGTTGCGATGATCAAGCTGCGTCCCGTCCTGTCCGTGTCGGTGGCGGTGCTCATCACCGCAGCCGTTGTCCCCGCCGGCAGCGCCAATGCCAAGAAAGCCGCCCCTTCCGTGAGCCACATCGCGTACCAGCAGTGGAACTCCGGCGCCCAGTTCGCCGATGGCGGTGCGCTGTCGGGCACGGTTGTGAACTCGGCTGGCGACGTGGTCCTCTCCAGCCCTACGGGGACCTTCGACTACAACGACCCGTTCGACAACAACATCGAAGCGACGACCTATGACGTCGGGACCTGGACG
>JACDHG010000222.1 GCA_013821195.1 Propionibacteriales bacterium | reverse complement strand
ATCTTCTCGAGCTCGACGGCGATCTTGAGCAGCGGGTTGACCCCGGTGACCTCGAAGACGTCGTCGCAGGCCTTCTTGATGATGGTGGCGCGCGGGTCATAGTTCTTGTAGACCCGGTGGCCGAAGCCCATCAGCCGCTCCTTGCCGTTCTTCACCCCTTCGATGAAGTCGGGAACCTTGTCGACCGAGTCGATGCGGCGCAGCATCTTGAGGACCGCCTCGTTGGCGCCCCCGTGCAGCGGCCCGAACAGCGCGGCGATGCCGGCGGAGACAGTGGAGTAGGGGTCGACCTGCGACGAGCCGACGGAGCGCACGGCGTTCGTGGAACAGTTCTGCTCGTGGTCTGCGTGCAGGATGAAGAGCACCTCGAGGGCCTTGATCAGCCGCTCGTCGGCCTCGAACCTCTGCTCGCTCATCTTGAAGAGCATCGACAAGAAGTTCGCGGCATAGCCCAGATCGTTGTCAGGGTAGATGTACGGCTTGCCTTGCGCGTGCCGGAACGCC
Source organism: Propionibacteriales bacterium (assembly GCA_013821195.1). GTDB lineage: Bacteria > Actinomycetota > Actinomycetes > Propionibacteriales > Nocardioidaceae > JACDHG01. The sequence goes on along the minus strand of JACDHG010000222.1, from coordinate 3,975 downwards.
CAGGCGCCGAGTGTCGGCATCTTGGCGATGAGCCTGATGATCTGCATCTGGCGGATGTTGGCGTCGGAGATGTTGCGCGACTCGGGGTAGAACGTCGACAGGGCACCCACGGAGGCGAGCAACATGCCCATCGGGTGGGCGTCGTACCGGAAGCCCTCCATGAAGCTCTTGACGTTCTCGTGGACGAACGTGTGGAAGGTGATCTGGTGCTCCCACACGTCGAACTCCTGCTTGGTGGGAAGCTCACCATGGACGAGTAGGTAGGCGACCTCGAGATAGCTGGACTTATCAGCCAGCTGTTCGATGGGGTAGCCGCGGTACTCCAAGATGCCCTTGTCGCCGTCGATGAAGGTGATCGACGAGCGGCAGGAAGCGGTGTTGACGAAGCCGGGGTCGTAGACGGCGAGTCCGGGTTCGTCGTCGTCGAGCTTGATCTTGCCGAGGTCCGCCGCGCGCACGGTCCCATCGGTGATCGGGAGCTCGTACTCGGTGCCAGTGCGGTTGTCGCGAACGGTCAGCGAGGAGCCGGCGCTGTCGTCGCTCGACGCAGTGCCGGCAGAGGCAGTGTCTGGTGACACGTCTGCTCTCCTTCAGGTCGGTGCCCGGATCGCAGACCGGACGCACGGGTGACGCGGGTAGAACGGTTGTCGGCCCGCGCCGTGACGAGCGGGGCGGTCACCGTGACGGTGACGTCTCGCACAACCTAGGCCCCTCGCGTGGGACTGCGACAGCCGGGGACCACGACGTGGGCAATCGGCGGTGCCACGTAGGGAGACGGGTCGGCCTCAGTCGCCCCAGATCCGGCGGCGGCCAGGCGTCGCGGACGCCTCGCCGTAGTCGATATCGGCGGAGTCGACGTCACGGGAGTAGGGGAGCTGGACGTCCATGGCAGGCCCTTCGGAGTGCTCGAGCGACACGTTGACGGCGTCCCCGCCGCCCGCTTTGAGCCGGACGTCGGCGACGATCGCCACGGCGCGGAGCTCGGCACGCCCGGACGCGAAGCCCGCCTGGAGGGCCTCGACCACGTCCTTGGAGGCGGGCTCGGCGGGCAGGACGCTCTCATCGACACCGAACGCGCGCAGTACGCCGTCGGAGGCGACACCGAGGCCGAAGGGCAGGAACTCGCCGTTCTCGGCCAACAGCTTCTGGGCCGCGTTGAGGGCGGCGTCGACCATCTCGTCGACGTCGTTCTGGGTCTGCTCGGTGGTGTTGTCGCGCCACGACGTCATCCGGCTGCCCTTCCGTTCGGGTCTCTCGGTCGAGCCTAGTAGTCGCTGTCACACCGGAGCACGTCCGGCACGGCGCCGCGGTCGCGGCCGCGGGCACAAGAAGCACCGGCGCTCGTTTTGACCCACGCGAAGGATGGCGGGTATCCTGAGCGGCCGTTGTGCCGATCAGTGGTGACCGGAGACGTTTTCCGTCCGGCCGGTGACATCGCGGCTTCTGACCGATCATCACCGAACGCCCAGTTTCCATCCATAGATCAAGTCCTATCGAGAGATGAAGGCGACGACCGTGCGCACGTACAGCCCGAAGCCAGGCGACATCACGCGTGAATGGCATGTCATCGACGCGACCGATGTCGTCCTGGGCCGTCTCGCCGTCGAGGCCGCCACCTTGCTGCGGGGCAAGCACAAGCCGACCTTCGCTCCGCACGTCGACGGCGGCGACTTCGTGATCGTCGTGAACGCCGAGAAGATCGCGCTGTCCGGCACCAAGCGGGAGACCAAGCTGGCCTACCGTCACTCGGGCTACCCGGGTGGCCTGTCGTCGACGCCGTACGGCGACCTGCTCGCCAAGGACCCACGCCGGGCGATCGAGAAGGCTGTCTGGGGCATGCTCCCCAAGAACCGGCTCAGCCGCCGGCTGCTGCGCAAGCTCAAGGTGTACGCCGGCCCGCACCACCCCCACAAGGCGCAGCTGCCGCAGGACTACCAGATCACCCAGATCGCCCAATGACACCCGTCGGCGATGCCGGCGCCAACCGCAGCTCGAAGTGAGGAACATCCGTGGTCGAGACAGCTGACACCACTGCCACCGTCGACCCAGAGGTCGACGCCCCCAGCGAGTACACCAGCGAGAGCGCGCCGTCCACCGACGCTCCCGTCCGGACTGCCAACATCGCGCCGGCGGGTGCGACCGGCCGACGCAAGGAAGCCGTCGCCCGGGTCCGGATCGTTCCCGGCAGCGGGGCGTGGACCGTCAACGGCCGTGCGCTCGACGCGTACTTCCCCAACAAGCTCCACCAGCAGCTCGTCAACGAGCCGTTCGTGCTCACGGGCCTGGTGGAGCAGTACGACGTCATCGCCAGGATCCACGGGGGTGGCGCCAGCGGACAGGCCGGCGCCTTGCGTCTCGGCGTCTCCCGCGCCCTCATCGAGACCGATGTCGAGGCCAACCGCCCGACACTGAAGAAGGCCGGCATGCTGACGCGCGACGCACGGATCAAGGAGCGCAAGAAGGCCGGCCTGAAGAAGGCCCGCAAGGCGCCGCAGTACAGCAAGCGCTGACCACCGGGACGGTCAGGTGTCCCGACTCTTCGGAACGGACGGCGTGCGCGGGGTCGCCAACCGCGACCTCACCGCTCAGCTGGCTCTCGACCTCTCGGTCGCGGCGGCTCATGTCCTCGGCTCGGCCGCTGTCGCACCCGGCTCTGCGGACGGCTTCCCAGGAGCCAGCCGCCGACGTCCGGTCGCTGTCGTCGGGCGCGACCCCCGGGCCAGCGGTGAGTTCCTGGAGGCGGTCGTGGTCGGTGCGCTCGCGTCGGCGGGTGTCGACGTACGGCGGGTGGGCGTCCTGCCGACCCCAGGTGTCGCGTACCTGCTGGCCGCCACCGAAGCCGACTTCGGCGTCGTGATCTCCGCCTCACACAACCCGATGCCCGACAACGGCATCAAGTTCTTCGCCCGTGGCGGCCTCAAGCTCGACGACGTCGTCGAGGATGCGATCGAGGCGGCGATCGCTCAGCCGGCGGAGCGACCTGTCGGTGCCGACGTCGGCCGGATCGTCGACGTGGCTGACTCGGTGACCCGTTATGTCGAGCACGTGACATCGACCGTCTCGACATCCCTTGCAGGCCTGACGATCGTGGTGGACTGCGCCGAAGGGGCCGCCTCGCTCACCGCGCCGGCGGCGTTCTCGGCCGCGGGCGCCGACGTGGTCGCCATCCACAACGAGCCGGACGGCCTCAACATCAACGAGGGCTGCGGCTCGACCCACCTGGCGTCACTGCAGCGCGCCGTCGTGGAGCACGACGCCGACGCGGGCTTCGCGCTCGACGGTGACGCCGACCGTTGCCTGGCTGTCGATGCGTCCGGCCGGGTCGTCGACGGAGACCAGCTGCTTGCCATTCTCGCCCTCGCACAGCGCGACGCGGGGACGCTTCGTGACGACACGGTGGTCGCCACCGTGATGAGCAACATCGGGTTCATGATCGCGCTTCGCGATGCGGGGATCACGGTGGTGCAGGCGAAGGTCGGTGACCGCTATGTGCTCGAGGAGATGCGCACGGGCGGGTTCGCACTCGGTGGGGAGCAGTCGGGTCACCTCATCATGAGCGACTACGCCACGACCGGTGACGGCCTCCTCGCCGCCCTTCACGTCGCCGCCAGGATGGCATCGACGGGCCACACCCTCGCTCACCTTGCCGGCGTGATGACGAAGTATCCGCAGACGCTCATCAACGTCCCCGATGTCGACAAGGCGCGCGCCTCCAGCGACGTACTGGTCGCTGCCGCGGTCAGGGACGCCGAGGAGGAGCTTGGCTCGTCCGGACGGGTGCTGCTGCGTCCCTCGGGCACCGAGGCGCTGGTGCGGGTGATGGTCGAAGCCGAGTCGTCGCACCGGGCAGAAGCCGTGGCGCAACGTCTCGCCGACGTCGTCAAGGCATCGCTCGCGCTCTGACTCTTCGGCGAAGCGCTCGAGCCGCCAGTACTTGGTCCCCGAGGGCGCACGAAGGGCGGCACGGTCCTGAGA
>JACDHG010000221.1 GCA_013821195.1 Propionibacteriales bacterium | reverse complement strand
TGTGCGACGGTGCCGGCCCTTGCGGGCATGGCGACGGCGAACGTGCTGCTGCCGTCTCTGGTCAAGCGCCACTTCCCGCACCGGATCGGCCTCCTCACGGCGATCTACAGCACGGCCCTTGCTGTCCGGCTGACGCTGGCGTCGATCCTGATGGTCCCCATCTCGGAGCTCGGGGCTCACGGCGGTTCGGCTTGGCGGCGTGGGCGGTGACCGCCGTACTGGCGACGCTCCCGTGGCTCGGTCTCCTCCGTCACGACGTGAGACCCGACTCCGGGTGGGCGGGCCACGTTGTCGGTCCGGGCCGTCGGCCGCAGCCCTCTCGGGTGGACCATGGCTGTCTTCTTCGCGACCCAGTCGATGCAGGCGTACGCGGTGTTCGGCTGGCTCCCACAGATCTTCCGCGACGCCGGCTACTCCGCGCAGACGGCGGGCCTGCTGCTGGGCCTGACCACTGCCGTCAGCATCCCTGTCTCTTTCGTCCTGCCCGGCCTCGTCGTGCGGGTGGCGAGTCCGGCGTCGCTGATCCTCAGCCTGTGCGCCTGCTACCTGGCGGGATATGTCGGGCTCATCATCGTGCCGTACGACGGGGCGCTGGTCTGGTCGCTACTGATCGGCCTCGGGACAGGACTGTTTCCGCTCGCGCTCGCTCTCATCGGTCTGCGAGCCCGCACCAGCGACGGCACGGCCGCCCTGTCGGGGCTCACCCAGTCGGTTGGCTACCTGCTCGCGGCGATCGGACCATTCATGATGGGCGCGCTGTACGACGTTACCGGCGGCTGGACGGTCTCGCTGCCCGTGCTGGTGGTCTTCCTGGTGCCGATGGCAGTCGCCGGCGTGCTGGCGTCGCGACCCCGCTACGTCGAGGACGAGCTCGTCGCCGCGCACTGACTGTCCTATGCCGCGAGCTGGAGGTGACGGGTCGGCAGCTCAGTCCTCGTAACCACGGTTGCTCGCCGCGGTCCGGGGGTCTTTGGAGCATCAAGGGGACGGAACTGTCGACACGTGAGGTGGCTGCCGAGGTCAGAGGTGGGCAACGCCTCCGCCGGCGGCCATCGCGGCCGCGACTCGGCTCAGGGCGGCTCGCGCCGGCGTGTCCTCGATGTCGGGAAGCAGGTCGAGCCACATCGGCAGCATCGAGCCACGTAGCTGGAGCATCCCGAGCGGGCGCGGCATGAACCACAGATGGAAGTGGGCTCCGCCATCGCCCCAGCGGTTGACGTGGACCCGCGCCACATCGCCGAGCGACAGGAGGGCGCGCTCGACCCTGGCGGTCAACGTGCCGATCTCGGCAAGCAGCTCGGGCGTCATGTCTGCGTACGAGTCGCAATGGTCTCGCGGCTCGAGCAGCACGATGGCCGGGATCTGAGTCGGCAGGCAGCCTGTCAGTCGCCAGCGCCCGTCCGTCCATACGTAGGAGTCGTCAGCGCGCGCGCAGGACTGACAGTCGTCGCGCTCCACACCATGTCGAGGCGGCTCAGGGATCACCCGGTCGTCTAGCTGCTTGACGGTGATGTCGCCAGCGAACGGGAACCAGCTGTCGGCGATGAGCTCCTCGAGGGTCGTCATACGCCCATCCTGGCAGCGGAGTCCGGGGGCTCACCAGCGCTCGACCAGGTGCTGGCGACCGGCAGGAGGGGCGTAGGGCTCAGGCCAGAAGTCGGTGACACGCGTGATCAGCCCGTCATCGTCGAAATCGAAGAACGCCACCCCCTCTGCCGACTCATCCCCCACCCGCCAACCGAACCGGGCCACCCCGTGGGTGGCATCACCGATCGCCAGCGTGAGGCTTAGATGCCAGTCGCCGGGGTACTCCCGGTTGAACTGCAGGTAGCAGTCGCGACCCCGGATCCGCTCACGTGACTGGGGCAGCTCGTAGACCACCTCAGGGTGCAGCAGCGCGAGCCAAGCGTCCCAGTCGCGTCGCTCGAGGGTCTCGATGAAGCTGGCCACCAGCCCGCGGGTATCCGTCATACGTCGAAAATAACCCGAGCCGCCGACACGGGGCATCGGGTAGGTCGACCGGGCGTCCGGGTTCCCGCTGTCCCAGCCGCGCATGGCCGGCCTGCGGCGTCTGCTGCACGGCCTGCCCCTGCTGCTGATCCGCCAGCACAGGGTGGAACTCGTCGAGGTCTGTCATCCGACGGTCGTGGAACGGCCTGCCGTTTGGCGTGGCTGCGTAGGCTTGGCTCATGCTCTGGTTCCTGATCCTGCTCGCCGTGGTCGCTGTCGTCGCCTACAAGTTCCGCGTGCCACTCATGGCCCGGCTTCTCGGGCAGTCGGAGGCCCGTGTGCAACGCGCCATCGACAAGAAGAAGCGCTCATAGCTCAGCCCGACAGCTCAGTTTCCTCGGCGAGCGGGCGGTGGGGTCGAGGTCTGCACGGCAAACCGCCGGTCTGCATCGCGGGTTTGCGATGTAAACAAGCCAAGTGGACTGTTGACAGCGCAAACCACGGGGAGGGACGCAGGACTCAGACGACGGAGAGCGGGAGCAACTGCTTGCCGGTGGGGCCGACCTGGATCTCGGTGCCCATCTCAGGACAGACACCGCAGTCGAAGCACGGCGTCCAGCGGCAGTCGTCGACCTCGACCCCGTCGACCGCATCCTGCCAGTCCTCCCACAGCCAATCGCGGTCCAGCCCTGAGTCCAGATGGTCCCAAGGCAGCACCTCGGCGTACTCTCGCTCGCGCACCGTGTACCAGTCGAGGTCGACCGGCTCGTCGGACAGAACCCGCTCGCAGGCGGCCGCCCAGCGGTCGTAGGAGAAGTGCTCGCTCCAGCCGTCGAACCGGCCACCGTCGCGCCATACCTGCTCGATGATCGCGCCGACCCGACGGTCGCCGCGCGACAGCAGCCCCTCGATGACACCGGGCTTGCCGTCGTGGTAGCGGAAGCCGATCGCACGGCCGAACTGCTTGTCTTTGCGGACCTCGTCACGCAGCAGCTTGAGCCGGTGGTCGGTCGTTTCGTGGTCGAGCTGCGACGCCCACTGGAACGGCGTGTGCGGCTTGGGCACGAACCCGCCGATCGACACGGTGCAACGGATGTCGCGGCGCCCGGAGACCTCACGTCCCGTGGCGATGACCTTCTTCGCCAGGTCGGCGATCGCGAGCACGTCCTCGTCAGTCTCGGTCGGGAGACCACACATGAAGTAGAGCTTGACCTGCCGCCAGCCGTGCGAGTATGCCGCCGCGACGGTCCGGATGAGGTCATCCTCGGACACCATCTTGTTGATGACCTTCCGCAGCCGCTCCGAGCCCCCCTCGGGCGCGAATGTCAGCCCCGACCGGCGACCGTTGCGCGAGAACTCGTTGGCGAGCGTGATGTTGAAGGCGTCGACGCGTGTCGACGGGAGAGACAGCGAGACGTTCGTGCCCTCGTAGCGGTCGGCAAGGCCCTTGGCCAGGTCAGCGATCTCGCTGTGGTCGGCGGACGACAGCGACAGCAGGCCGACCTCCTCGAAGCCTGACTCCTTGATGCCGCCCTCGACCATGTCGCCGATGGTGGTGATCGACCGCTCGCGGACGGGGCGGGTGATCATGCCGGCCTGGCAGAAGCGGCAGCCACGGGTGCAGCCGCGGAAGATCTCGACGGAGTAGCGCTCGTGCACGGTCTCGGCGAGCGGCACCAGCGGCTTCCGCGGGTAGGGCCACTGGTCGAGGTCCATCAGGGTGTGCTTGTGCACCCGCCACGGAACGCCTGACCGGTTCGGCGCCACCCGCTTGATGCGGCCGTCGGCCAGGTAGTCGACGTCGTAGAACCTGGGGACGTAGACCCCTCCGGATCTGGCGAGCCGCATCAGCACCTCGTCGCGCCCACCTGGCCTGCCCTCGTCCTTCCACTCCCGGACCAGGTCGCTGATCGCCAGCACGACCTCCTCGCCGTCACCGAGCACGGCCGCGTCGATGAAGTCGGCGACCGGCTCGGGGTTGAACGCCGAGTGGCCGCCCGCCAGGACGATGGGATGCGTGTCGTCGCGGTCGACGGCGTGCAGTGGTATGCCGGCGAGGTCGAGCGCCGTCAACATGTTGGTGTAGCCCAGCTCGGTGGCGAACGAGATCCCGAGGACGTCGAACCGTCCCACCGGCCGATGCCCGTCGACGGTGAACTGCGGGATGCGGTGCTCGCGCATCACCTTCTCCATGTCGGAGAAGACGGCATACGTGCGCTCGGCCAGGATCTCGTCACGCTCGTTGAGGATCTCGTAAAGGATCTGGACGCCCTGGTTGGGCAGGCCCACCTCGTAGGCGTCGGGGTACATCAGCGCCCAACGTACTGCGGCGCTGTCCCAGTCCTTCACTGTCGAGTTGAGCTCGCCGCCGACGTACTGGATCGGCTTCTGCACGGTCGGCAGCAGCGGTTCGAGCTGGGCGAACACGGACTCGACAGGCATGTCGGGGACGCTCCAAAGGTCGCAGGGGTGGACACTCAAGGGTACGGGTTCGCCTCCTCGTACGCGCAAGCCGTCCAAACCCGCTGTCTCGCGAATCGAGGGACCGAAGAG
>JACDHG010000067.1 GCA_013821195.1 Propionibacteriales bacterium | reverse complement strand
GAACATCACCTGGCGGCCCGTCACCTGGGCGACCGAGAGGGCGGCGCCGCCGCGGGCGTCACCGTCGAGCTTGGACAAGACGACACCCGTGAAACCGACGCCGTCGAGGAACGCCTGAGCGGTCGCGACGGCGTCCTGCCCGATCATGGCGTCGACGACGAAGAGGGTCTCGTCCGGCTCGACGGCATCGCGGATGTCGGCGGCCTGCCGCATCAGCTCCGCGTCGATGCCGAGGCGGCCCGCGGTGTCGACCACCACGACGTCGTACAGCTTGCGCTTGGCCTCCGCGACGGCGTCGCGGGCCACCTTGACCGGGTCGCCGACGCCGTTGCCGCGCTCGGGAGCGAAGACGGTGACACCGGCTTGCCGCCCGACGACCTGAAGCTGGGTGACGGCGTTGGGTCGCTGCAGGTCTGCCGCGACGAGCATCGGGCTGTGCCCCTTGTCCTTGAGCCACAGCCCGAGCTTCCCTGCGAGGGTCGTCTTTCCTGTCCCCTGGAGTCCGGCCAGCATGATGACCGTCGGCGGGTTCTTCGCGAATCGGATGCGCCGGGTCTCGCCGCCGAGGATCGCCACGAGCTCCTCATTGACGATCTTGACGACCTGCTGCGCCGGGTTCAGCGCCTCGCTGACCTCGATGCCCTTCGCCCGCTCGCGGACCCGCTCGATGAACTGCTTGACCGCGGGCAGCGCCACATCGGCCTCGAGCAACGCGATGCGGATCTCCCGACAGGTGGCGTCGATGTCGGCGTCAGAGAGCCGGCCCTTGCCGCGCAGATTCTTGAACGTTGCGGCGAGCCGGTCTTGCAGAGTGTTGAACACGAGTCCTGATGTCCTTGCGATGGCGATCTGGCGGCCCGGAGCCGAGCCCGTGGCGACGCGGTCCTGTGAGCCCGAAAGGCGGGCGTACGTCGATGGCCCACCCTACCGGCAGCGCCTCATCTCCCCGCTCTCCGATTCGTCCGGCTGGGCGCGGGGCGCCAACGCCTGGCTGAGCCGGACGAACCGCGAGACGCCCAGCTAGCTCACATTCGTCCGCCCCCAAGCGGGCACTCCCAGCGTCGCCCGGTCGGACGAATCGGGGGAGACGTGCAGATGCAGGTGGCGGCGGGTCCGCTCGACCAGGGTGACGACAAGCTGCTTGCGCCAAGGCGACCACGCCGCCGGGCCGGTCGCGAGGGCGTCGGCCTCTGTCAGGATCTCGAGCAGCGCGAGCGTGCGTACGTCGACGACGGCAGCCGCGACGGCCGACGCCGTACGTGGGTCGTCGAGGTCTTGCGAGGTCGCCACTTCGACCAGCAGCAGGTGGTGGCGGACCAGCCGGGCCACGACGGCGACGTCCGTCGCCCCGAACCCCATCCGGCCTGCGATGTCGGCCGCGACCAGCTCGCCGATCTCGCTGTGGTCACCGTCGTCGCCCTTGCCGATGTCGTGCAGCAGCGCGGCGGTCACAAGCAGGTCTGACCGGTCGACCTGGTCCAGGAACGGCCTCATCTCGGCACAGGTCTCGACGAGGTGACGGTCGACGGTGAAGCGGTGCACCGCCGACTGCGGGGCGAGGTGGCGCACCCGCTTCCACTCCGGCAGCAGGCACTCCACAACGCCGTACTGGTCGAGGCTCTCCCAGACGTCGACCAGCGCCGGGCCACTGCCGAGGATCCGCCCGAAGAGCGCACGCCCCTCGGCTGGCCATGGCACAGGCATCGGCGCGAGCTCCCGACCGAGCCGAGCGGCAGCAGCGTCAGTGAGGACGAGCCCGCGGCTGGCGGCGGCTTCGGCAGCTCGCAGCCCCAGCAGCGGGTCGCGCGCGGGGTCGGCCTTCTCGGTGAGGACGACCTCGCCACGGTACGCGGCGATCCCCGGCCCCACGACCTCCAGCACCGGCCGGCGTGGGCCGACTGGCCGGGGTGAGGTCAGCAGCCAGTCGACGCTGCGCAGGGCCACCGACGCGAGGTGGCCGATCGAGCGACCTGTCACGACCAACGACGAGCGCAGGGCATCCGCATCGAGGAGGCCGACGCGCTCGGCCACCTCGGCGGCGTAGTCGGCGACCAACCTGTCGGTATGACGGCCGGTCGTCTCGTGCAGCGCGTCTCGGACCTCGAGCAGCTCACCTGACAACCGGCACAGCTCGGCGGCGGGGACGTCGACGAGCCAGCTCGCCAGCAGGGCGCGCAGCAACGTGACGTCACGCAGCCCACCGTGCGCCTCCTTGAGATTCGGAGTCGTGACATGGCCCAGGTCGCCGACCCGGACCCACCGATCACGGGTGTACGCCGCCAGCCGTGGCAGCCGGTGCTTCGCCGCCCGTCTCCAATCCGCCAGCATCGTGCTGCGGGTTGCCAACGTCAGGCTTGCGTCACCCGCGACGTGGCGCATGTCGAGCAGTCCCAGCGCCACGCGGAGATCCTCCGCGGCCGCGGCCCGCAGCTCGGACTCGTTGCGGACCGAGTGGTCGAGCGACACGTTGGCGTCCCAGAGCGGGTACCACAGCCTGCTGGCCAAGGCGCCGAGGAGCCCGTCGTCGTACCCGTGTGCCGCGAGGAGCAGCACGTCGAGGTCGCTCGACGGCGACAGCTCGCCGCGTCCGTAGCCGCCGACGGCGATGAGAGCGACCCCTACCTGAGGAACTCCCACCCCTGCTGCTGCCTGGTGCCACAGGGACCGCAGCCGCTCATCGGCCGTCGCCGCCCGGTCACGTCGTTGCTCAGACCGCGTCGGCGTCCCGGTCACCCGTGCGCACCCTCACGACGCTCTCCACGGGGGTGACCCACACCTTCCCGTCGCCGATGCGCCCGGTCTGGGCGCTCTTGACGATCACGCCGACGATGTCGTCGCACTCGTCATCCTCGATGACCATCTCCAGGCGCACCTTGGGGATCAGCGCGATGTCGTACTCGGCTCCCCGGTAGACCTCGGTGTGGCCCTTCTGGCGCCCGTAGCCACTCGCCTCGGTGACCGTCATACCGGTCACCCCGAACGTCTCCACAGCGGCCCGGACGTCCTCGAGCTTGTGCGGCTTGATCACCGCCGTGATGAGCTTCATGCCTCGACACTCTCCTTCTTGTCGGCCCCGGCGGGCGCGGTCGCGCGGTCGGTCGCGATGGCGGCCCCTGGAGTCCGCACGCCGCCGAACGTCTGGTGCAGGTCGTACGCAGTCTCGCCATGCACGACCGAGTCGAGGCCACTCGCCTCATCGTCTTCGTCGACACGGAACCCGATCGTCCTCTGCAGCGCGTAGCCGATCACGAAGGTGAGGACGAACGAGTAGGCCAGCACCGCGCCCGCGCCGACTGCCTGGCGCCACAGCTGGTCGACGCCGCCGCCGTACAGCAGGCCGTCGACCCCGGCGCTGGCGATCGCCGTCCCGACGAAGCCGACACCGACGGTTCCCACGATGCCACCGACCAGGTGGACCCCCACCACGTCGAGCGAGTCGTCGTAGCCGAAGCGGTACTTGAGTCCGACCGCCAGGGCGCAGAGCACTCCAGCGACGGCTCCGATGACGATCGCCCCGCTCGGCGACACCGCCGAGCACGCCGGGGTGATCGCGACGAGGCCCGCCACCACACCGGATGCGCCACCGAGCGAGGTGGCGTGGCCGTCGCGGACCCGCTCCGTGACGAGCCAGCCGAGCATCGCCGCGCAGGTGGCGACGAGGGTGTTGACGAACACCTCGGCGGCCTGCCCGTTGGCGGCGAGCGCCGAGCCCGCGTTGAAGCCGAACCAGCCGAACCAGAGCAGACCTGCACCGATCATCACCAGCGGCAGGTTGTGGGGACGCATCGGGTCACGCTTCCAGCCGACACGCTTGCCGAGCACGAGGGCCAGCGCGAGACCTGCCGCACCTGCGTTGATGTGGACCGCCGTACCCCCGGCGAAGTCGATGGTGAGCAGCCTGTTGGCGATCCACCCGCCCACCTCGGACTCGGCTCCGTCGAAGGCGAAGACCCAGTGCGCCACCGGGAAGTACACGACCGTCGCCCAGATGGCCGTGAAGACCATCCAGGTCCCGAACCTGGCGCGATCGGCGATGGCTCCCGAGATCAGGGCCACGGTGATGATCGCGAAGACGGCCTGGAAGGCGACGAAGGCCATCGAGGGGATCGTGAAGACCAGCTCCTTGGACACGAAGCCTCCCTCGAGGCCGTCGGTCCCCATCAACGCGGTCAGACCGAAGAGCTCGGTGGGACTCCCAACGAGACCGCCGCCGACATCGTCACCGAAGGCCATCGAGTAGCCGTAGAGGACCCACAGGACGCCGACGACGCCGATGGCGCCGAAGCTCATCATCATCATGTTCAGCACGGTCTTCGAGCGGACCATGCCGCCGTAGAAGAGGGCGAGCCCTGGGGTCATCAGCAAGACCAGGGCGGCGCTGGTCAGGACCCAAGCTGTGTCTCCGGAGTTCATCGAGCTGGTCCTCTCGTCTCGGGAGGAGCCGTTGCGGCGGACCACGACATCCGGCTGGGCGACCTCTCACCGTCTACGTCGACCTTGGAGCAGGCGTGTTTCGTCAGCCGCCTCGTCATGTTGCCGCGACGTGACACTTTGCGGCTTGTGTTACACCGGCGTGAACTCGGCGGAGCTGGTCTCGTGCCCGCACCCTGGGCGTGATGGCCGCGCGTCACCGGAGGCAGTCATGCTGTTTGTGCGGTGTTCAGGCAACGGCGACCGTGGGATCGCGCTGACCGTCGAACCAACTGAGCGGACCCTCCCCGGGGCGTCGACCTGCCTACCAGCGCAGGCGTCGCTGCGGGATCCACAGGACGCACGGTTGGGAGGATCCTCGACGCGCGCCCTGACATGGCGGGCGAGGCTCGCGCCACCGCCACTCGTCGGACTCCTCGTCGTACCCGACAGCACCGGCAGACGGCGTCCAGCCGTTGAGGAAGATCTCGCAGTCGCAGTAGCCGCCGCGCTGTGCCAGCCGCGCCTCGTGCACGCATCCCGCGCCACTGCACTGCCCACCGGAGCGTGTTGTCGCAGCCGAACTCCTCGAGCATCCGGTCGACGTAGCAGAAGACGCATTCCGTCGAGCGAGGCGTCGTGAGCTGACGGGCGAGAATCGTGAGCTCTCGTTCGAGCACGTCGACCGGATCGGCGGTTTCCGACATCGTCTCCCCTCCTTCTGCGAGCCTCAGGTCGAGGCTGTGCTGAGCAACCTACTGCGACCCGCCGACAGGAGCGCGAGACGATACCCTGCTGTCGGGAGGGCGAGACTGACGCCAACCGAGTGTCCTCGGCCACGATGCCGGCGGCCCGGCCTTCGTTTCGCTCTCGATGGCCCTTCGGGTCACCTTTGACGAAGCCTCGCCCCGGCGTTCCGATCACGCTGTCGGCAGTACCACCCGCACGCGCCGGAACCCCTTGCCCTTGCTCTCTACCTTGGTGATCGACACCTCACCGATCTGCCTGGTCGAGGCGACGTGGGTGCCGGAGTCGGCCTGTGCGTCGAGCCCCTCCACATCGATGATGCGGACCTGCTCGACCTGCTCGGGGATGAGGTGCTTCGCAGTCCGCATCACGTCGCTGTCGGCGAGCGCAACGTCGCGACTGACCACACGGGCGGTGATGGCGCGGTCGCGCGCGATCTCCTCGTTGACGATGCGCTCCAGGTCCGTCTTGAAACCGTCGGGCACCTCGGGCAGGTTGAAGTCCATCCGACCGGTCAGCGGCTCCATGTTGGACCCGGTGACGAGGGCGGCGAAGTCACGGAAGACCACCCCGCACACCACGTGCAGTGCCGAGTGGGTGCGCATCAGCGAGCGGCGGCGTACGTCGTCGAGACGCGCCACGACCGCCGTACCGACGGGGGGCGCGGGATCACCCTCGACCGGGACCAGCGCGCCGGCCGCACTGACGCCTTCGACCCGCGTGAACACCCCACCCCACTCGAGCACGCCGACGTCCGCCGGCTGACCGCCACCGCCCGGATAGAACGCCGACTCGTCCAAGGTGACACCGTCCGGCGCCGACGCCACGACCGTCGCTGGCCAGCGCATCGCCTGCTGGTCCCTCCAGTACAGCGGGAAGTTCACATCAGCTCCTGTGGCCGGGTGGTCATGCCGTCGGCTCAGGGTACGTCGGACCGAGCGGATGCGACGCCGCAAGAACGATCAAGTGGGCGATCCGCGCGGCCCCCACAATGGACGTATGACGAACCAGGCCGGCTCTGTAGGCAGCGTCAACGTCGTACACGAGACACTCAAGACACCCGCCCGCTACACCGCCATCGACAAACGGCCCGCCGACGGGCCAGTCGACGTGAGCGAGCTCGGCCTCGTGACCGACACCCAGTGCGACACCCGGATCCACGGCGGCGTCGACAAGGCCGTCTACGCTTACGCCGCCGAGGACGCCGCCTGGTGGTCGCGGCAGCTCGACCGCGAGATCCGTCCCGGCCAGTTCGGCGAGAACCTCACCGTGGCCGGTGTCGACGTCACGAATGCCGTCATCGGTGAGCTGTGGCGGGTGGGCGGACCGCAGCACGGCATCCTGCTCGAGGTGCGGTTGCCCCGGACCCCATGCTCCAACCTGTCGTGGCACATGGGCATCCACCGCTTCCACCACACGTTCGACGAGTCCGGCCGCGTCGGCGCCATGCTCAAGGTGCTCGACGGCGGCACGGTGCGGGCCGGCGCCTCGATCCGGGTGGAGCACCGCCCTTCGCACGGTGTCACCGTCCGCCAGGTCTCCGACGGACTGACGCCCGAGCAGGCGCGACTGCTGCTGGACTCCGGTCTCGACCTCGCCGACGACGTGCGCGGTTGGGCCGAGCGGGCAGGGACCCGCAACCGCCGCTGACTGCAGTCGCCCTGAGTGCCTGGGCCCCGGACCGTCATACGTCCCTTCCCTACCGCCGATCTCGCGAAGGCACTGACTGGTGACCGCCCTGCATACTGAAGAGGTGCCCCCCGCCCCTCTCACCTTCATCCGCCAGCAGCTCAGCCAACAGCTGATCCGGCGGGTCGCCGGGCCCGAGGGCGCGCAACGGCGAGAGCGGATCGACACCGCGCCGGGTCCGCGCTGGTTCGACCAGGACAGCCCGATCCAGGTCGTGCACGGGGACGCGTCCATGTTCATCGGTGGACTGCGTGCACTGCTGCTGCAGTCCTTGCACCCGTTGGCCATGGCGGGTGTGGCGGCGCACTCCGGCTACGCCGGTGACCCGTGGGGCCGGCTGCAGCGGACGAGCCACTTCCTCGCTGTCACGAGCTTCGGCAGCGCGGCCGACGCCGAGGCGATGGTAGCCCGCATCCGAGGCATCCACGGTCGGGTGCAGGGGGTCGCGCCCGACGGGAGGCCGTACTCCGCATCCGACCCGCACCTGCTCCGGTGGGTCCACGTGGCGGAGGTCGACAGCTTCCTCGCCGCTCACACGGCATACGGCGCCGAGACTCTCGACCAGGAGAGCCGCGACGGCTACGTCGCAGACGTCGCTCGCGTCGCAGAGTCCCTCGGGATCGTCGGCCCACCTCGCACCGAGGCCGAGCTGTGCGACCAGCTCGACGACTATCGACCCGAGCTCGCCGGCACCACGGAGGCGCGAGCCGCCGCCAGGTTCATGCTCCTCAACCCGCCGCTACCGCTGCCGGCCAGACCGGCATACGGCGCGCTGGCTGCCGCTGCGGTGGGGCTGATGCCGCGATGGTCGCGCCGGCCGTTACGACTTCCCTACCTCCCGATGACCGAGGCGACCGCCGTCAGAGCAGCCGGCACGCTGGCCACCGGCACGATCCGGTGGGCGATGGCTTCTCCCCAGGCCAGCCTGGACGCCGCGGTCACGGACTGAGCGGGGACCCCCGGTGGCATCCGCTGCTGTCCCGATCTGACCGAACACCTGCTACGCCGCTTTCGGGCCGCCTGCACGACCCGGTTCGGTGCAGGCGGTGTTCGGTCAGTCGGCTGACCCCTCGGCGCGGCATACCTGACCCCTCGGCGCGGACAGTCAGGTGTCGAGAAGCGCATCGACGAAGGCCGCTGCCTCGAAGGGTGCCAGGTCGTCGCCGCCCTCCCCGAGCCCGACGAGCTTGACGGGTACGCCGAGCTCTCGCTGGACCGAGATGACGATCCCGCCCTTGGCTGTGCCGTCGAGCTTCGTCAGCACGATGCCGGTGACGGCGACGACCTCAGCGAAGATCCGTGCCTGGGTCAGACCGTTCTGGCCGGTCGTCGCGTCGATGACGAGCAGAACCTCGTCGACCGGCGCCTGCTTCTCGATGACGCGCTTGACCTTGCCGAGCTCGTCCATCAGGCCGGTCTTGGTGTGGAGACGTCCTGCGGTGTCGACGATGACGGTGTCGACCTCCTGCTCCACACCGGCACGGACGGCCTCGAACGCCACGCTCGCCGGATCTGCGCCCTCGTCCCCGCGGACAGTCGGTACGCCGACCCGCTCGCCCCACGTCTGCAGCTGGTCCGCCGCCGCAGCCCGAAACGTGTCGGCGGCGCCCAGGAGGACGTCCTTGTCCTGTGCCACGAGCAGCCGGGCGATCTTGCCCACCGTGGTCGTCTTGCCGACGCCGTTCACGCCGACCACCATGACCACGCCGGGCTTGCCCTCGCGACGGTCGGCGTGCAGCGTGCGGTCAAGAGTCGGGTCGACGAGCGTGATCAGCTCGTCGCGGAGCAGCTGTCTGGCGGCCTCACCGGACGCCGACTCCACCCGCACCCGCGTCTGCAGCCGCCCGACAAGCTCCTGGGTGGGCGCAACACCCACGTCAGCCGCCAGCAGGGTGTCCTCGATCTCATCCCAGGTCTGCTGGTCGAGGTGGTCGCGCGACAGCAGCGCGAGCAGGGCCCTGCCGAGTGTCGACTGGGACCGCGCAAGCCGTGCCCGGAGCCGCTGCAGACGCCCGGCGACGGGGTCGGGGATCTCGACCGCAGGGAAGGTGACAGTGTCGGCACCGGTGGCAACCTCATCGGGAAGCAGCACGTCGCCGCCCGGAGCGGTGGCGGTGTCGGTGTCGCGTGACGCCTCAGCGCCTTCGTCGACGGTCGGTTCGGACGCCTGCTCGGGGGGCGGCAGCCGCCTCGTCCTGGTCGCCACCAGCCCAATGGCCAGGACCAGGCCGATCGCAAGCAGAGCAACGGCGACGTAAACAAAGTCCTTCACAGTTGGTCATCCTCCCAGATGTCGCCCCCCCGACTGGTGCTGCATGCCGTTCAGGCAGGTGTTGCCTCGCGCAGCCGCTGGCTGATGAGCGTCGAGACTCCGTCACCTCGCATCGACATCCCGTAGAGCGCGTCCGCGCACTCCATGGTCCGCTTCTGGTGGGTGATCACCACCAGCTGCGACTCCACACCGAGCTCCTCGTAGATCTCGAGCAGGCGACCGAGGTTGGTGTCGTCGAGTGCGGCCTCGACCTCGTCGAGGATGTAGAAGGGCGACGGCCGCGCCTTGAACAACGAGACGAGGAAGGCGACGGCGACCAAGGACCGCTCACCACCCGACAACAGCGACAGTCTCTTGACCTTCTTGCCGGCTGGTCGAGCCTCCACCTCGATGCCGCTCGCCAGCAGGTCGGCCGGGTCGGTCAGGACGAGTCCTCCCTCACCACCCGGGAACAGCCGACCGAAGACGCGTCCGAACTCTCGCTCGACATCGTCATACGCCGCGCTGAACACCTGCTGCATCCGGCCGTCCACCTCCGTGACGATGTCGAGCAGGTCACGCCGGGTCTTCTTCAGATCTTCGAGCTGCTCGGTGAGGAACTTGTGACGCTCCTCCAACGCCGAGAACTCCTCGAGGGCAAGCGGGTTGATGCGCCCGAGCTCCGCGAGCGAGCGCTCCGCAGAGCGCAACCGCCGAGTCTGCTCCTCGCGGACGAACGGCAACGGCCCGGTCTGGGCCTCGGAGCCGCCACCGGGCCGAGGCGGCGTCGCTGGCACCAGCCGGTCGGGACCGTAGTCACCGACCAACGACTCCAGGTCCATGCCCAGGTCATCGAGGGAGCGCTGCTCGAGCTGCTCCATCCGCATCCGCTGCTCGGCGCGCACCATCTCGTCGCGGTGGACGGTGTCGGTGAGCCGAGCGATCTCGACCTCGAGGTCCCGCAGGCTGGCCCGAGTGGCGAGGAGCGTCTGCTCGCGCTCGGCCTGCGACCGCTGTACGTCGGTACGTCGGCCGGACGCCGTGGCGAGGGACCGCTCGAGCGCGGCGAGCACCAGGTGTGCCCCCTTGCCGACGGCCTCCGCGACCCGGGCCTGGTGAATCCGGCGCTCACGGCGCGAAGCCGCCTGGACCCGAGCCGCCCGCTCCTGCTCGGCAGCACGCGTCAGCGAGTCGGAGCGACCGTGCAGTGCGCGGGCTCGCTCCTCGGCCGAGCGGAGCGCGAGCCGGGAGTCCGTCTCGGTCGACCGCGCGACGCGGGAGGCCTCGGCCAGCCGTTCACGGGGTGCGATGTCAGGCTCTGATTCGGGGCTGTTCTCGGCTGCTGTGAGCCTTTCCTCCAGCTCCCTGAGCCCCGCAGTGTCGCCGTCACGGGCCCGCTCCGCGGTCGCAATCGCCTGCCGGAGGCGGTCAGCCTCGGCCTTCGCGCTGCGTACTTGCGAGCCCAGGTGTCCTAACTCCTCGGCCACCGCCGCCATCGCGGCGTCTGACTCGTGAAGCTTGGCAAGGGACACGTCGACACGGCTCTGGGCATCCACGCGTTCGGCCTCGAGCGCGTTGGCCTCGAAACGAAGACGCTCGGTTGCCGCGGTGGCATCAGCAAGGGCGCCCGTCGCCTCCTCGACAGCAGCCTGGACCTCGATCAGGCTCGGCTGGGAGCTCGAACCCCCGGCCGCGAACACCGCACCCACCACGTCGCCGTCACGGGTGACAGCGACGACGTCGGCGAATCGGTCGACCAGACATCGAGCTGCGGACAGGTCGTCGACGACCGCGGTCTTGAAGAGCAGCCGGCGCAACGAGGCTTGGAGCTCGGTCGGCGACTCCACGACCTCGAGAGCATACGTCGCACCAGCAGGCAAGGCGGGCCAGTCGGTGTGGTCGTCCTCGCCGCCGGCGAGGAC
>JACDHG010000220.1 GCA_013821195.1 Propionibacteriales bacterium | reverse complement strand
CCGATCTCGCTCGGCACGATCCACACCTTGTTAGCGTCGCCCTCGGCGATCTTGGGCAACATCTGCAGGTACTGGTAGGCCAGCAGCGCCTGGTCGGGCGAGCCGTCGTGGATCGACTGGAACACGGTGAGGATCGCCTGACCCTCACCCTGCGCGCGCAGGATTCGCGACTGCCGATCACCCTGGGCCCGCAGGATCAGCGCCTCGCGGTCGCCCTCCGCAGTGAGGATCGCCGACTGCTTCTGCCCCTCGGCCGTGAGAATCGAGGACTGACGCATGCCCTCGGCGGTGAGGATGACGGCGCGCTTGTCCCGGTCGGCTCGCATCTGCTTCTCCATCGAGTCCTTGATGGAGGGCGGCGGGTCGATGCCTTTGAGCTCGACGCGGTTGACGCGGATGCCCCAGCGGCCGGTCGCTTCGTCGAGCACCCCGCGCAGCGACTGGTTGATGTCGTCGCGGCTCGTCAGTGCCTGCTCCAGCGTGATGCCGCCGATGATGTTGCGCAGTGTCGTCATGGTGAGCTGCTCGATCGCCTGGATGTAGTTGGCGATCTCGTACGTCGCGGCCACCGGGTTCGTCACCTGGAAGTAGATGACGGTGTCGATCGACACCACGAGGTTGTCCTCGGTGATCACCGGCTGCGGAGGGAACGAGACGACCTGCTCGCGCAGGTCGATGAGATAGCGGACGCGGTCGACGAACGGAGTGACGATGTTGAGGCCCGCCGACAACGTGATGCGGTACTTCCCGAAACGTTCGACGATGCCGGCTCGCGCCTGCGGCACGATCCGGACCGCCTTGGTCAGCACCAAGATGGTCAGTAGAACCACGATGCCGAGAGTGATCAGCAACAACATGACAGGGACCCCCTGAAGGTCGGTGAGCCGGCAGGTAGCCGACTTGGAGAGTTGATGAAGCCTTCCACAACGCGGTGCCGAGCTAGTCGAGCCGGTACACGACGGCCGTGGCGCCGTCGATCTCGGCGACGGCGACCTTGTGACCTGGCTCGATCACCGTCGCCTCCTCGACGCTGCGCGCCGACCACACCTCGCCGCTGAGCTTGACACGACCGGCGTGTGCGGTGACCCGCTCCAGCACCATCCCGCTCTTGCCCACGAGTGACTCTGGGCCGGTCTGCAGGGTTGGCCCCGCATGCAGACGACGTACGATCGGGGGCCGGACGAACGCCAGCAGCGCCATGGACACGACCACCGCGCTGAGCACCTGGACGACGATGTTGAAGCCGAGGGCCGCCATCAGGGAGGCGGCGAGTGCCCCGACCGCCAACATGAGCAGCGTGAAGTCGAGCGTCGCCATCTCGAACGCGGCCAGCAGGAGGGCGATGATCAGCCAGGTCTGCCAGTCATGCTCGCGCAACCAGTCCATGCGCAGACCCTAACCCACGTGATGAGTTCAGCGACGATGCGAGGCAATGCGTCGCCGCGCGCTGTAGCGGCCATCGGCCACGTCCAGGCGCAGGCCCATGCCGAACGCGGCGGACAGGTTGTGCTCTGTGAGGGTCTCCCTCATCGGCCCCGCGACGACCTGCTCGCCGCCGCGCAGCATGAGCACATGGGTGAAGCCCGGCGGGATCTCCTCGACATGATGGCTCACCAGGACGGTGGCGGGTGAGCTCTCGTCGAGGGCGAGCAGACTCAAGGTGTCGGTCAGATCCTCACGACCACCCAGGTCGAGCCCTGCGGCCGGCTCGTCGAGCAACAGCAGCTCGGGGTCCGTCATCAGAGCCCGGGCGATCTGGACTCGCTTGCGCTCCCCCTCGCTCAGAGTGCCGAACGTCCGGTCGGCGAGGTGGCTGACGCCGACCTCTGCGAGCAGCTCGGCTGCCCTGGCATGGTCCAGGTCGTCGTACTCCTCCCGCCACCGGCCGACGACGGCGTACGACGCCGACACCACGACATCGGCGACCCGCTCGCTTCGAGGGATGCGCTCACCAAGGGCAGCACTCGTGAGCCCGATGCGGGGTCGCAGCTCGAAGACGTCGACCGTCCCGATGACCTCCTGCAGGATGCCCACAAGACCTTCCGAGGGATGCAGGTGGGTGCTCAACACCTGGAGCAGGGTGGTCTTGCCGGCGCCGTTCGGCCCGAGAACCACCCACCGCTCATCGTCCTGGACGCGCCAGGTGAGCCCACTGAGAAGCCGATGAGAGCCTCGCACAACCGACACGTCCGCCAGCTCCACGACCGCGGCCATCGATCTCCTCACCCAGCTCTGTTTCCAGGCTCCAACCTATTGCACGTGCATGATATGACGTGCGGGCTCGTAGGCTTTGCTCGTGCTCCTCCTTCCCGAGTCCGCTCGCGTCGCATGCTGGCTGAACGCGTGGCTGGCGGGACGGCACGGCGCCGACATGGTCATCGACGGAGTACGCGGTGACCAGGCGCTTGTCGACTTCTCCGGTCTCGAGGACGAACCCCTCTCACCTGCGCTGCTGCTGGGCGCACTGCGCGGGCTCGGAGTCAAGCAGGCAAGCGTCGCGCTGCCGGTGCCAGGTGACCCGACTGGGTTGGGTGGACCCGCCGGGTTCAACGCGGAGGCGCACGACGCGGGTGAAGCCGTCCTCTGCCACGGCCCGGACCTGGGGCTGTTGCCCACGACGATCAGCCACACCACCCGATGGACCGCCTCGACTGCTCACGCACCGGCATACATGGCCGACGTCAGCACGGCCGACCGCGAGCTGCGCGACGCAGTCCGGATCGCCGCGAACGAGCTGGCGGCGCTCGACGTCGCGACCTGGAACCCCGAGGTCGCCGACGGTCTGCTGAACCTGCGGTCGCCGGCGTCGTTCTCCGGCCCGACCACCTTCGCGTCGGCCTCCGCCGCGCAGACCGCGGCCGCGGCTGTCCGCTGCCGCATGATCGTCGCCCTCGCCACCGCCGACGAGGGTGGAGCGCTCTCAGCCCGACAGGCGGCCAGCCGACGCCAGCTGCTCGCCTCGTTGGACCGGGCGGCTCGCGCGGCGATCGTCGCCGCCTGCTCCAGCCTCGACGGCCGCTAGCCGTGCCCGCGGACAACTCGGCCACACTGCTCATCACGCTCATGGGCAAGGATCGCCCTGGCGTCACGGCTGCGACGTTCGAGATGCTGTCGGGCTTTGGTGTCGAGGTCCTGGACATCGAGCAGATCGTGCTTCGAGGACGGTTGATGCTCGGCATCCTCGTCACGGCTCCACGCGACATCGCCAAGCTGAGCGCCGTCGGCAAGGCGACGGCTGACGCACTGTCGATGGACTTCGAGATCGAGCGAGGGGTCGGCGACAACGCCCGGCGACGAGACGGTCGTGCCCACGTGACCGTCCTGAGCAGACCCTTGTCGCCGCGTGCTGTGGCGGCCATCACCGGCAGGATCGCCGACACCGGCGCCAACATCGACCGGATCGTCAGGATGGCTCGTTACCCGGTGATCGCGATCGAGTTCGACGTCTCGGGAGCAGATATCGGTCAGCTGCGCACCGTGCTCGCCACCGAGGCGGCTCGTCAGCAGGTGGACGTCGCCGTGCAGAGCGTCGGGTTGCTCCGCCACGGACGCCGCCTCGTCGTGATGGACGTCGACTCCACGCTCGTCCAGGGTGAGGCCATCGACGCACTCGCCGAGCTCGCGGGCGTGGGCGACCGGGTGGCCGGCGTGACCGCGGAGGCCATGCACGGCCAGCTGGACTTCGAGGAGTCGCTGAGACGTCGCGTCGCCCTCCTCGCCGGGCTCGACGAGTCCGCCCTCGATCGGGTGTACGTCGAGATGGAACTGACGCCGGGCGCACGCACCCTCGTCCGCACGCTCGAGCGACTCGGTTACCGCCTCGGCATCGTGAGCGGCGGTTTCAGCCAGCTCACGGACCGGCTCGCTGCAGACCTCGGGATCGACTACTCGCGTGCGAACGAGCTCGAGATCACCGACGGCAAGCTGACCGGCAGACTCGTCGGCAAGGTGGTCGACCGGGCCGGCAAGGCAACCGCCCTCAGGAGCTTCGCCCGCGACTCGAACGTCACCCTCGACCGCACCGTCGCGGTGGGCGATGGCGCCAACGACCTCGACATGCTCGCCACGGCCGGGCTCGGCATCGCGTTCAACGCCAAGCCGATCGTGCAGGAGGCCGCTCACACGACAGTCAACGTGCCCTATCTCGACGCCATCTTGTACCTCCTCGGCATCAGCCGAGAAGACATCGAGGCGGCAGACGCCGAGCACGGCATCACCACCCCGCGCCCAGACATGCCGTAGCTGCCCAACGACCACCGCAGAGATCGGCGGTCAGGTGGCCAGGGCAACCCGAGACTCGGATCCTTCGGTGGTCTCCTAGTCTCCGCGCGGGGAGAACCGGTCGGCGAGTCGAGCACCTCCAGCGTCGAGCTGTTCCCATGACTGCCGCAGCTCAAGAATTGCCAGCGACCCTGGGCGGAGGCGCACCTCGTGGTCGTCAGACTCCAGCAGCAGCATCGCCACCTCGACCATGGTGGGGTTGTGACCCACCACGGCCGCACATCCGACGTCAGCGCCGACAC
>JACDHG010000219.1 GCA_013821195.1 Propionibacteriales bacterium | reverse complement strand
GAGCAGCTGTCTCGAGGACCTCGGCTGGGCCGGGGAGAGCGTTCGGCTCAACTTCAGGCGCACCCGGGTCGACACCGCGACCCCTACGGCGACATACCGACCTGTGATCGATGCCGTCGGAAGCGTCGCGGAACCGTTGGAGCACTTCGCCCGAACGCTCGCGATCCGCGCCAGGGACGACCAGCGTGGGTCGCAGGAAGACGTGACGTTCCTCGCCGACTGCGCGACCCTGCTCGATGACATCGCCGAAGACGTCGCCGACTGGGCGAACGCCGAGACACCGGTCCATGCCCCGGCCCGGACCGAGGCGAACGAGAACGACCTCGCCACGTGGGGAGCCCGTCAGCTGGGCGAGCTCGCAGACCGAGTCCGCGCGCTGCCGCCCGCGCAGGTGACCTACTCGGGCGCGATGCTGATCGCCATCGAGCAGATCCTCGATGCGCTGCATGACCGAGCGCAACCGGAGGCCTGACACCGAGAGCGAGCCCCGTCCATCTCGGCGGAGTATGACTTCCGGTTGCGCTGACCGCGTTGTCTCGCGAGTGCGGGCACGCCGGTTATCTGCCACGGCGCCGGATGCCGAGCCGAGGGCCGGGGAGTCGGGTGGGATCTCGATCGCTTCGTCGTGGGCGGGTGACGATGCGCCGGGGTGGCGGAGGCGGGCGTTGCTCGAGATGACGGATCCGCTCATCGAGGTTCAGCTCACGCAGCAGCCGCTCGACTGTCGTCAGCAAACCGAAGTTCAGCTCCGCGAACGTCGCATCCTCGCGCCGGTCGATCAGCAGGAGCTCGGTGAGCCGGGCTCGTGCCTCATTCAGCCCATCCAACCCCTGACGCAACGCGCCAGGCTCCGGGAACGCCGGGGCGGGCTGCGCCTCGGCACGCACCAGCAGCCCGAAGGCTCGAACGGCGTCGGCCAGCTCGTGAAGCAGCAGGCCGACGGCGATCAGCTGGAGGTCCTCGCTGAAGTCAGCCGACTGCGAGCCACGACCCCGTCCCGCGTCGTCCAACGACCGGAACATGCTGCGCACCGCGACCGCCGAGTGCTCGAGCGCCTCCAAGCCGTGACGCAGCCCGGGACCGACATCGGTGGTCCCGAGCGCCCGCAGGTTCAGCCGTCGACTCTCCTCGGCCCGCAGCACAGCGGAGCCGACGTTGGGGATCGCATGGGTCAGCTGACGTGCCTCACCCAACCACCGTGACGTCCGGTCGGTCAGGTTGCTCCCGGACTCGATCGCGCCCTGCAAGTCGTCGGCTGAGGCGTCGAGGAGACGGGCCAGGTCGTCGGTGAACCCACCGATCGCGCTGCCGGCATCCTCGGAGGCGACCCGCGGCGGGAAGAGCAGGTTCGACAGTACGCCGACCCCTGCCCCGACCAGTGTCTCGGCCATCCGCTGCCAGGCCGCCATCTCGGCGCCCCCGACACCGGCGCCCAGCACGAGCATCGCGCTGATCGGCACCTCCAGTGCGTTCGCCCCCAACCGCAGTGCCTGCGCGATCAGGATGGACAACGAGATCACGATCGCGAGACTCCACCACGAGACACCGACCACGGAGGCGAAACCCACCGCGACGCCGACACCTGCCACCACGCTCACCACCCGCTCCAAGCCCGAGGTCAACAAGCTGACCGGGGTGAGCTGAACCACCAGGAGCGCCGTCAGCGGCGCCAGTAGCGCGTCACTCTCCGGAAAGAGTGCATCGGCGAGGGCATAGCTCGCGACCGCCGCCGCAGTGAGCCGTAGCGTCCAGGCCACGCTCTTTCGGCCTCGTTGGCGCAGCCGCATCACGGAGTCTCCGGCGACCCGTCGCAGTGGCTCGATTGTCCAAGGCACACGGCGATTATGACCGAGACAACCGCTCCGTCGCGCCCTCGGGCACCGGATGGCCATCTCCCGGAACCTTTTGGCAAAGGCTGTTACCTCTGAGGCTTCTGCGTCTAGAGTGACACCTGGCTATCCCTGAGGAGACCTAGATGACCTTGCCAACCCAGACGTGGCGCCGCCGTGCCGCCGTCGTGCTCACCTGCCTGGCCACCGTCGCCGCCGGAGTCGCCCTGGGGGGACCTGCGCGAGCCGAGAACCGGGTGACACCCGGTAACTTCACCGGCTACGGATTCGACCAGTGCGTGGCTCCGACCCAGGCAGCCATGGACAGTTGGCTGACCTCGTCGCCGTACTCGGCTGTGGGCATCTACATCTCCGGTGCATCGCGGGGCTGTCCGTACCAGCCGAACCTGAGTCGTAGCTGGGTCTCCACGCAGCTGAGCAACGGCTGGAGGCTGCTGCCGCTGACGGTCGGCCCCCAGGCGTGGTGCACGACCAGAGAGAAGTACCTGCAGGACGTCCGGATCAGCCCGGACCCCACGACGAGCTACGCGAAGGCGCGCGGCCAGGGTCGCCGAGAAGCGGCGAAGACAGTCCAGGCGGCGCAGGCACTGGGCATCTCGGCCAAGAGCACGCTGTGGTACGACATCGAGGCGTTCGACATCAGCGGAACCCATTGCCGCGAGTCGGCCATCAGCTTCCTCTCCGCGTGGACCAACAAGATGCACGCGCTCGGCTACGTGTCTGGCGTCTACTCCAGCGCCGCCTCCGGGATCAAGATGCTCGACGACGCCAACGCGTATCGCCCCGGCAAGTACACGATGCCCGACCAGGTCTGGATCGCGGACTGGAACGGCAAGGCTGACATCTACTCGTCGTACGTGCGTTCCACCAGCTGGATGCCCCACAAGCGAGTTCATCAGTACCGCGGCGGACACGACGAGACATACGGCGGCGTCACGATCAACATCGACAGCAACTTCATGAGCCTCGGCGTCGGCTCGGTCGCACCGAGGGAGTTCCCCTTGTGCGGTGGCGTGCGGATCGACTTCCGCGACTACTTCCGGATCGACCGAGGCGACGTCGGTCCCCGGGTGAAGGCGCTGCAGTGCCTCCTCAAGCGCAAGGCGTCGTACGACGGCGACATGAGCGGCGTCTTCACCCAGCGGACCTACCAGGCCCTGGTGGACTGGCAGACGGCGCACCGGATGAGGGTGAACGGTGTGGCGTCGCTGTCGACCTGGACGGCCATCCTGTCGCAGGGCTCGCAGCCAGTTCTGAAGTATGGCTCGGCCAAGCACGCGGTACGCCGGGTGCAGCGGGCCCTGAATGCGGCAGCTGCTGCCCAGCTGCCGATCACCGGTGTCTACGACGGCAGCACCGCTGCGGCGGTCCAGAAGTATCAGGGGGTTCGTGGTCTGGCACGGACGAGTGTCGTCGCCACGAACACCTGGAGTGCACTGGAGCGCGGTCTCAGGTAACACGTGTCCGCGCGAGACGCGGACACACGGGTGCGCGCAAGACGCGGAGCCGGGACACCCATCTCGGTGCGGCCGGGTTCAGCCCGTCGCGACCCGCCGGACGAGTGCCCAGTGCTCCGCGTAGGCAACGGCGGCATCGCGCCCCTTGATCTCGACGACGAAGTCCTCGCCTCGGTCGTCGGAGCCGGTGTTCAGAGAGCCGTCCCGCACCTTGCAGGACTCGTCGGTCGGGGACACGACAGCCCAGTACTTGCAGTGCGGCCATACCATCGTCCCGTTGCCTGGCCTGCCGCATAGCGCGGCATCCACGCCGCCGCTCTGCAAGAAGTCGATGACGGCGGGGCGGACATGCCGGCCTCCGTTGACGAACACCTGTGCTCCGGCAGCCACCAGCTCGACCATCATCTCTGCGAGCCTCTTGCCGTGCCCTCCCAGTGCCCACACGTGTTGGCTGGTGTACACCTGGGCTCCCACCGGGTCGACGGAGTCGAAGAACTCGAAGCGGTCGTCGGTCTCCCAGCTGGGATCGAGCTCGGGGTACACGAAGGTTGTGCACATCCCGGTTCGACCGAACGGGCCACCCTTGCGGTACGGGTGAGCCAGCGGCCCGTCGACAAGCATCTCGTCGTGCACCGCGGCGAACCAGTCGTACACCATGGGGCGTCGGATGCCGTACATGGTGTTCCACTTCTGATACGCGTCACGGGTTCCCAGGTTGGATGACCCGACCATGCTGAACGACTTGCCGCTGCTGCCGGTGCTGTCGATCGCGAACAACTTCCCGTGGGCGTTGCCGCCTCCCGCGCGACCGGTGCCCACCAGGGACACGAAGCATGAGCGCCCGCCGGGATCGGTGCCGAGCACACCGGCCAGCTCGATC
This sequence comes from Propionibacteriales bacterium, assembly GCA_013821195.1. Classification (GTDB taxonomy): domain Bacteria; phylum Actinomycetota; class Actinomycetes; order Propionibacteriales; family Nocardioidaceae; genus JACDHG01. Next base: position 337 of record JACDHG010000219.1, on the reverse strand, counting down.
TGCCGTTGGTTGCCAGCCATCAGGTTGTCCATGCTGACCCGGCAGCTCACCCCACGTCTGTGGGCCGCCACGATGTCGTCCGCCAGCAGCGTCTCGATGCCTGTGTATGCCGTCAGGTGAGCCGTCGCACCCGGCGGCGCCCCTCTGAGGGCTCGCCGCATGGCGTCGAGGATCACGCGCTGCTGACCGACGGGACCGAAGGGGTTGTTGGCGTACAGCCCCCACGGGAGATCGGTCGGGTCCGCTGCGAGCGCTGCCGCCCCCACGCCGCCTCGGCTCGTCGCGGCGAACGTCGGCCGCCTCAGGGCATCGCCGAGGAGGGTGGCGCCGATCGCCC
>JACDHG010000066.1 GCA_013821195.1 Propionibacteriales bacterium | reverse complement strand
CGCTCGAGCAGGCACGCACGTCGAGCATCCACGACGTCGTACGCAGGGGGGATCTCGTGGTGGCCGTCTGCGACCGGGCACATGAAGAACTGGCCGACCCGGAGTCGGCCGAACGCGGTGGGCGGATCCACTGGTCTGTCCCCGACCCGGTGCTCGTGAACACCAACGCCGCCTTCGAGGGCGCCTACCGCGACATTGCCGGCCGCGTAGATCTGCTGGCCGACGTGCTCGCCAGCAGGGACCGATCCGCAGCCTCCGACCCCCCGGCCCATCCATCTTGAGGAGCAGGCAATGACCGAAACGCCCACCTGGTCGACGCTGACGCTAGACCAAACCAGAGCCCTCCGCGAATCAGCGGCCCGCCTCGCCCGCGAGTTCGACGGTGTCTACGGTGCGGAGACCGTCGAACGCTTCCTGAGCTCTTCGTTCGTCCAGGTCGCCGACACAGCCACGATCCCGACGTTTCTCCCGCTGCTCGCCGAGAGATTCGCCCGGCAGCGACTGCGCGCGCTCGCCAAGGTCGAAGGTCACCACGACGACGGAACGCCCACGGTGCTGTTTCTGTGCGTTCACAACGCTGGCCGATCACAGATGGCGCTGGGATTCCTCACCCACCTGGCCGGTGACGGCGCCGTGGCCTGGTCGGGCGGGTCCGACCCCAGCACCAGCATCAATCCTGCCGCGATCGAGGCCATGCGCGAACGGGGCATCGACATCGCAGGGGAGTTCCCGAAGCCGTGGACCGACGAGATCGTCCGGGCTGCCGATGTGGTCGTCACCATGGGCTGCGGCGACGCCTGCCCGATCTTCCCCGGAAGGCGATACGAAGAATGGGTTGTCGACGACCCGGCCGGACTCGAGGTCGCCGACGTCCGCCCGGTCCGCGATGAGATCGAACGCCGGGTGCGTCGACTCCTGGCGGAGCTCGCGGTGCCCGCGCTCTGATCTGGGCCTTGAGCGACCTGTAAGCCCTGCGGGGCGGGCCGGCGGATAACCTCGGCGGGGTGACTCATGCCACGGACCTCGTACCACTCGAGCTCCCCAGCGATCCGACTGGTTGGTCTGACTGGCTGCGCAGCCGCTGCGACGACAACCTCGACCTCGTCCGCACCCGTGTCGCCGACCTGAAGAGGCAGCCACCAAGCGAGCCTCATGCCGTCCTCTCGGGGTGGAACGACATCATGGCCGTCCTCCGGTCCGCCTCGTCCGTCGCCGGCCTCATGAGCCAGGTCCACCCCGAGGAGGAGATCCGGACCCAGGCGGAGGCGGCGCAGCAGGAGACGAGCCGCCTCTCGACCGACGTGAGCCTCGACCGCGAGCTCTACGACCTGTTGTCGCGCGTCGACGCCTCCACCCTCGACGCCGGAGCTGACAAGGTGCTGTCAGACACGCTGCGCGACATCCGTCGCGCCGGAGTCGACAAGGACGAGAGCACCCGCACTCGGCTACGTGCCATCTCCGACGAGGAGACCCTGCTGGAGCAGGAGTTCTCCAAGGGAATTCGTGACAGCGTGCTCGAGGTGTCCCTCGACCCATCGCAGCTGGGCGGCCTTCCTCTCGACTTCGTCGCGGGTCATCCAACCGGGGACGACGGCCGAGTCATCGTGACCACCGACTACCCGGACGCCTACCCGTTCCTGTCCTTCGCAGCGGACGCAGCTGCCCGCCGCGACGTGATGCTGGCCTTCAACAACAGGGCCTGGCCGCAGAACGACGCAGTCCTCACTCAGCTGCTTGCCTTGCGTGCGGAGCATGCGCGGCTGCTCGGCTTCGACGGGTGGCCTGACTACGACGCCGAGATCAAGATGATCGGCCGCGGCGCCGCGATCGCCGCGTTCATCGACGAGATCGCGACCGCCGCCGAGGAGTCTGGCCGTCGCGACCGGGCCGTCTTGCTCGATCGCCTCAAGGTCGACCACCCGGAGGCGACCGATATCGACCGCGCCGACACGACGTACTACGCCGAGGTCGTACGCCGCGAGCGGTTCGACGTCGACGCGCAGCAGGTGCGGACGTACTTCGACTTCGCCAAGGTGCGGGCGGGCCTGCTCGACGTCACCGGTCGCCTGTTCGGTCTCTCGTACACCCTTGTCCCGGGCGCAACTACTTGGCACGAGGATGTCGCCGCGTACGACGTCCACGCCGAGGGTGGGCTGCTGGGCCGCATCTACCTCGACCTGCACCCGCGGGAGGGCAAGTACAAGCATGCGGCCCAGTTCGACCTGGTCGCGGGTATGCGCGGTCGCCAGCTCCCCGAGGGAGCGCTGGTCTGCAACTTCCCACGCGGGTTGATGGAGCATCGAGACGTGGTGACCCTTTTCCATGAGTTCGGCCATCTCGTCCACCATGTGCTGGCCGGCCGACACGACTGGTCCCGCTTCTCCGGCGTCGCCACGGAGTGGGACTTCGTCGAGGCACCGTCGCAGCTGCTGGAGGAGTGGGCCTGGCACTCCGATGTCCTGCGCACGTTCGCGACCGACGAGAGCGGTGAGCCCATCCCTGCCGCGCTCGTCGACAGGATGCGAGCCGCCAACGAGTTCGGCAAGGGGTATCAGGCGCGCACCCAGATGTTCTACGCCGCGGTGTCGTACTGGCTGCACCACCGGCGCGGTGACGACCTCACCGCTCAGGTCAGGGACCTGCAGTCGACGTACGACCTGTTCCCCTTCATCGAGGGCACTCACTTCCACGCATCGTTCGGCCACCTCGGGGGTTACAGCTCGGCGTACTACACCTACATGTGGAGCCTCGTCGTCGCCAAGGACCTCTTCTCGGCGTTCGACCCAGCCGACCTGATGGACACCGAGGTCTCGCACCGTTATCGCGACCAGGTGCTGGCGGCCGGCGGGAGCAAGGATGCGGCCGACCTCGTGGCCGACTTCCTCGGCCGCCCGTACAACGCCGACGCCTTCAACCGCTGGCTCGCGGCAGCCCCTGGCCTCGCCGGTTGATCGAGCTGACGGTGGCCAAGATGACCCCGTCGACGAAGACTCTCGCCGGGTCTGCTCTCTCGGTTCTGTTCACCTCCCGTTCGTCAAAGGCCATTCGTTGGTTCACAGTGCATGGCTAGCGTCAGCCGCGGCAGCGCAGAAGCACTGTCTCCCAGCACTTCTACGAGAGGCGCCATCACTGTGAACGCACGCACTTCGAGCCGGATCGCCGCCCTCGGGGCCAGCGCTCTGCTTTTCGTCGCCGCCTGCGGCGGCCAGGAAGAATCGTCCGGTGGCGACAGCCTGTCGGGCGAGGTCGTCACCGACGGCTCCTCGACAGTTGGCCCCCTCACCACGGTCGCTGGTGAGTTCTTCAAGGAAGAGCAGAGCGGTGTCAACGTGTCTGTCGCCACCTCGGGAACGGGTGGAGGGTTCGAGAAGTTCTGCCAGGGGTCGACAGACATCTCCAACGCCTCGCGACCGATCGACGAGGAAGAAGCTGCGATCTGTAAGAAGGAAGGCGTGGAGTATGTCGAGCTTCGGGTAGCCACCGACGCGCTCACCGTCGTCACTTCCAGCGAGAACGACTTTGTCGACTGCCTCACGACCGAGGAGCTGAACACCATCTGGGCTCCCGAGGCGGAAGGCAAGATCACCACCTGGAGCCAGGTGAATCCTGAGTTCCCCGACGAGCCACTCGAGCTCTACGGACCGGGCACTGACTCGGGCACCTTCGACTACTTCACCGACGAGATCAACGGCGAAGAGGGAGCCAGCAGGTCCGACTACAACGCCTCGGAGGACGACAACGTGCTCGTCCAAGGCGTCTCCGGCTCGCCCAACGCGCTCGGCTACTTCGGCTACACCTACTACGAAGAGAACTCCGACAGCCTCAAGGCCATCACCATCGACAGCGGGGACGGCTGCATCGAGCCCAGCCCGGAGACCGCTGCTGACGGGACATACACGCCGCTCGCCCGGCCGCTGTTCGTCTACGTGTCGACGAAGGCGTACGCCGACGAGCCGCAGGTCGCTGGATTCGTCGACTTCTACGTGGAGAACAACGCCAAGATCGCCGAGGCGGCACAGTACATCCCGCTGAACGACGACCAGAGCTCAGAGCTGGAGGAGGCAGCCGGCGCCCTCGAGTCAGCGTCCTGACAGACCGAAACCCTGTGCCTGTAGGGGAAGAATCGTGAGCTCAACCATCGCCACTGAGGGGTCGTCAAGCCAGACGACCCCTCAGGGCGTCGACCCAGACTCATACAACAAGGACCCCGCTGGCTTCCTCCGGCAGCGGCGCGGTCGCTATGGTGAGCGCGTCGCCATGGTCGCCCTGGTCGGGTCGGCCGGTCTCTCGGTCCTGGTCACGATCGGCATCTTCTTCGCGCTCCTCGTTCCGAGCCTGGAGTTCTTGCGCGAGATCTCGATCAGAGAGTTCTTGACCGGCGATCGGTGGGCACCCACCTTCGCCGACGCGAGCTTCGGCGTACTACCCCTGGTGACCGGGACGATGTGGACGACCGTGATCGGCCTGTTGATTGCCATCCCCTTCGGTCTCGGCGCAGCCATCTACCTAGCCGAGTATGCGCCGGAGCGGGTACGGCGATTCCTGAAGCCGGTGCTCGAAGTCCTCGCCGGCATCCCCTCGGTGGTGTATGGCTACTTCGCGCTCTACTTCGTCGCCCCGACAGTCCTCAACGACCTCCTGAGCGTCGAGGTCGGGACGTTCAGTGTCCTGGCCGCCGGCCTCGTGCTCGGAATCATGATCATCCCAACCGTTGCTTCGCTGTCCGAGGACGCGATGAGCGCCGTGCCCCAGTCACTGCGCCAAGCCTCCTTCGCCCTGGGCGCCAACCGGATGCGCACGACCCTCCGGGTTGTCTTCCCTGCGGCAGTGTCAGGGATCACCGCATCAATCGTCCTGGCGGCCTCGCGTGCCGTCGGCGAGACAATGATCGTGGCGCTGGCCGCCGGCACCCAGGCACAGGTCGTGTCAAGCCCGACCGAGCCTGGCCAGACGATGACCGGCTTCATCGCGCAGACCGCGACGGGTGAGAGCTCGCCGGGAAGTCTCACCTACAACACGCTGTTCGCCGTGGGTCTGCTGCTGTTCGTCGTGACCCTACTGATGAACGTGGTCGCAGGCTCCATAGTGCGCCGGATCCGGGAGGTCTACTGATGGCAAGCCTTGGTGCGATCGCGACAGCTCCTCTGAAGGCCAAGCGCGAGGGAGACAAGTCCGCCAAGTCGATCGTCTTCATGGGCGTGCTCTGGTTCACCATCTTCTTCTCGGTGCTCTGCCTCGGCACCCTCTTGGTCAACGCCTTCTTCGACGGCTGGACGCGTCTCGACGGAAACCTCATCACCCGTTACTCCTCGACAGTGCTGCCCGAGACGGCCGGTGCCCGGGCTGCGATCCTTGGCTCCGCTCTCGTCATCGTCATGACAGCCGTGTTGGCTATCCCGCTTGGCGTAGCAGCCGGTGTCTACCTCGAGGAGTTCGCTGATCCTCGGCGCTGGTACAACAAGATCATCGAGGTCAACCTGACGAACCTCGCCGCCGTTCCTGCCATCGTCTACGGCATGCTGACGGCAGGAGTCGCATTGTCCATCGGCCTGCCCCGACGAGTCGTGCTTGCTGGAGCCATTGCGCTGGCCCTGCTCATCCTGCCGGTCATCATCATCACGACTCGTGAAGCCATGCGTGCCGTGCCGAGGGAGATCCGCGAGGGATCGCTGGCGCTAGGAGCCACCCCACTGCAGACCGTATGGCGCCAGACACTGCCATCGGCAGTGCCCGGTATCGCGACCGGGTCCATCATTGCCTTGTCGCGGGCACTAGGGGAGGCAGCGCCATTGCTGCTCCTCGGCGGGCTCGTGTTCGTCAGCTACGACCCGAACGGCTTGTTCTCCGGCTACACCGTGCTGCCGATCCAGATCTACGACTGGGTCAAAGAACCTCAGCTTGCCTTCCAGCAGGTGGCATCCGCAGCCATCATCCTGATGCTGGGCCTGCTGCTGCTGATGAACGCCGTCGCGATCGTCATCCGGAACCGCTACCAGAAGCGTTGGTGAACCCATGACGTCTCATACCTACTCGACGCGAGCGGACTCGGCCGAAGACGACCACGAGGCAGCCCCCCGTGTCGAGGTCAACCGAGACACCCGCCGCTCGTTGCCACCCGACCCGAAGCCCATCATGGAGTGCGACGGCGTCGACGTCTACTACGGTGACTTCAGGGCAGTGACCGACGTGTCGCTGGGCTTTGGACACAACGAGATCACCGCCCTCATCGGCCCGTCGGGGTGCGGGAAGTCGACACTTCTCCGGTCCCTCAACCGGATGAACGACCTGATCGTCAGTGCACGGGTTGAGGGGTCCGTCACGTTCCATGGCCAGTCGATCTACGGCAAGGACGTCGACCCGATCGAGGTGCGCCGACGGATCGGGATGGTGTTCCAAAAACCGAATCCCTTCCCCAAGTCGATCTACGACAACGTGGCCTACGGGCCCCGTGTCACTGGCATGAAGGTCTCCAGCATGGACGACCTGGTCGAGGAGGCGTTGACCAAGTCTGCACTCTGGGACGAGGTCAAGGACAAGCTCAAGGACTCAGGACTCGGACTCTCCGGCGGTCAGCAACAGCGCCTGTGCATCGCCCGCACCATCGCGATCCGCCCCGAGGTCATCTTGATGGATGAGCCGTGCTCCGCACTCGACCCCATCGCCACCTCGCGCATCGAGGACCTGATGATCGAGCTTCGCGACGAGTACTCGATCATCATCGTCACCCACAACATGCAGCAGGCGGCGCGGGTGGCTGACCGGACAGCGTTCTTCACGGCGCTCGCCGCGGAGGGAAGCGGTGACCGGACCGGGCTGCTTGTCGAGTACGACCTGACGACGAAGATCTTCAGCGCGCCCGCGGACGAGAGAACAGAGAACTACATCTCGGGTCGATTCGGGTGAGCGTTGCGTCGCCTGCCATGAGAAGCACCACTCGTGAGCGCCGAGGTTGACTGCGGCCGGTCGCAACGGACCCGGGAGGCCGGTCGCCGATGGTTGGAGCTCGGACGCCTGGTCGTCGTTGTCGTCGGCGACCGCGAGGGTGACATCGCGTTGTTCATGGCCGGCCTGACCGCCGCTGGCGTCGAGGTTCACGCCTTCCGTGACGGCTCCGAGGCGTTGCTCCACTGCGGACGGAACTTCCCCGACGTCGTGGTGCTCAATGCCCGGCTTCATGACATCACCAGCGCCCAATGGACCCGGGCGGTACGGCAGAAGAGCACCCTGCCCATTCTCGTGGGAGTGGAGCGCGCGGACGCCGACGCCGCCGGTCCCGCGCTACTCGCCGGCGGCACCTCGGTGGTGGGTCGCCCCTACTCGGCCGAGGAGGTGCTCACGAGTCTCTCGGCGCTCCAGTCCTCGATCGCTGCACGGCGCGCAGCCGAGGGGGTGCTGCGCCACGGTCCTCTCGATGTGGATCTTCAGACCTTCTCCGCCAGGTTTCGTGGACGCGAGCTCGAACTACCCCTCAAGGAGCTGGAGCTCCTCCACCTTCTCCTGGTCAACGCCGGGCGCGTGCTGGCAGCAGAGGAGATCATGGAAGCTCTGTGGGGCCCCCAGCCCCGGAGCACGTCCACAAGTGCGCTGAAGACACATGTCCAGCGACTCCGTGCCCACATCGGTGACCGCGCGGCAGTGCGGACCGTCCGCGGCCACGGGTACACGCTGGGCTATTTCGAGACAGAGTCGCAGAGCGGTGACCCGGCCGCCCCCACTGCCGGCGGATAAGGCGCGTCGAGCTGAGCCAGTCGGGTCCGTTGCGCGACTCCGCTGGTCATGCGTCGATCTCGACGGTGGCCACCCGCTCCAGCCGGGGATCGTCGTGTCCTGAGTCCACGACACCGGTCTCCCAGCGCAGCCACAGGCATCGGCCCCGCGTCTCCAGCGTGGCGAGGTTGTTGTCGAACCAGGGACCGCGAATCGTCCTCCAGCTGATCGGGGACGGTGGCACCTTGGCCCGGCGCGCCAAGAAGCTGCCGATGCCGCCGCCGATGTTCTTCGACGAGAAGCCGGTCATGTAACGGATTGCCTGCGGCAGGGGGTTGCGGATCGGCGAGCAGACTGCCTGCAGGATGCGAGCACCGCCGCTGCGGAACACCTCGGCGACATACGAGTTGTGGACGTCGCCCGACAAGAAGGTCACCGTGCCCGGTGCTGGTCCACGCTTGCCATCCGCCACCTCGGTCACCATGGTGGCGACCTCGACGAAGCCCTCCTGGAAGGCTGCCCAGTGCTCGAGGTCGACGTTCTTGCGCAGTGTCTCTCCGACCTTCGCCCAGCGATCGCCCCAGGCCCCTGTCGCGAGCGCCTCGCTCCACGCCTCGAAGTGGTGCAGACCCGGTGACAGCAAGAACGGCAGGGACGTCCCGATCAGCACGTGGTCGAACCCGCCCTGGAGCTGGCCGTCGAGCCACGCCATCTCTGACGGGTCGAGGATGGAACGATCCTCAGGCGTGAGCAGCCTCGCCGCCCGTGAGTCCACCACGATCAGCCTCGTCGTGGCGATGTCCCGGGCATGGCTCCATCGATACGTGTCGGGTTGCTCGTCGGCTCGCTCGGCGAAGGCATCGAGCACGTCGCTCAGGTCGGGCTCATCAGGGCCGTCGAACGCGGCGAGGACCTGGGTCCAGATCTCGTCGTCTGCCCGCTCGGAGGGGCAGAGGTTGCCGAGATGCTGATAGACCCAGTACGACGCGAGGCCACCGACGATGCGGTCGTGCCACCAGGAGGTGGCCGCCATCTCCTGGCGCCACTGCGCGGAGGTGTTCCAGTCGTCGCGGATGTCGTGGTCGTCGAAGATCATCGCACTGGGCAACGTGGAGAGCAGCCACCGGTTCGCCGGGTCTGACCAAGCGAGCTCGTAGAGGTGGGCGTACTCCTCGTAGCCCTGGAGCTCCTCCCCGGGCGGCTGCTCGATGTCGCGCCGCGCGGCGATGAACTCACGCATCGCGTCAGATGTCTCGTCGGCGTACACCTGGTCACCAAGGAACAGGACGAGGTCGGGCCACTTGTCGGTGTCCTCCGCCATGTGCAGGGCGTAGGCCCGCATCGCATCCACGCCGTGAGTCCGGTTGCCGGCGGAGTCATGCGGCACGCTGGTGCGGCACGACCCGAAGGCCATCCGCAGCTCCTTGCCAGGCTCGAGGGTGGCGATCCGACTCGGCGGGTACGGCGAGTCGGCAGGCGGCCATACGAGCTCGTCGTCGATCGAGACCGCGTACTCCTGGACCGAACCAGGCGCGAGCCCGTCCACCTCTACCAGTGCGTAGTGGTGGCCGTGCACGCCGAACGTGACGGCGCTCCAGGTCCTGTCGTCAGCGCGCACCGTCACCCGAGACCGGTCTCGCGTCTCCACCCAGATCGAGGCGGAGGTCTCGTCGACGTACCGAAGCAACGGTCCGAGGACCAAGGAGGACTCGCTCACTCGTCATTTCTACACCGTGCGGCTCCGCTTGGCGCGGCCACCGCCATATCCCCTCACCGGCCGGGCAGGTCTTGCGGCAACGTCGGACGACGGCCGGGTCGAAGGTCAGTCGTAACCCAGCTCGTGCAACCTGGCGTCATCGATGCCGAAGTGATGGGCGATCTCGTGCGCCACGGTGACGGCGACCTCATGCCGGATGTCGTCTGCGGTGTCGCACTGACCGAGCATGGGCAGACGGTAGATCGTGATGCGGTCCGGGATCGCCATGAGGTAGCCGTCACCTCGCTCGGTGAGCGGGACCCCCTCGTAGAGTCCCAGCAGATCCTCGCCGTCGGGGGGCACGTCCTCGACGAAGATCGCCACGTTGTCCATCAGCCGCGCCAGCTCGGGGGGCAACTCGTCCAGCGCGTCAGAGACGAGGTCGTCAAAGTCTTCGCGGCTCACCTCGATCATGGGGTCAACTCTAGAGGCGTGTTGTCACGGGGCTGCTGCGCGAGGATGGGTGGCCTCACCTCCGCCCGCGTCGACACAGGCACCGCCGGTGCTCATCCCGCTCGGAACCGCAGGACTGAGGCGCAGGACCGAAGCGCGGGGAAGGGGCCGACACCGAACGGCATTCGGCGAGTAGCCTTGTCACGACAGTCGACTGCAGGCGGCCTACGCGCAGGAGGAGCCAGGGTGACGGCGCAGCTCAGCCTTTCGGCGGATGCCACCGCAGCGCGGACAGCTCGCCGTTGGGTCCATGACCACCTTGTCGCACATTCGCGCCAGCAGCTCAGCGGGATGGCCGTCCTCGGTGTCTCCGAGCTCGTGACGAACTCGGTCCTGTACGTGCGTGGCCCCATCGTCGTACGCATCCCGTCCGAGGACCCGCTGCGGATCGAGGTGTACGACGAGTCGCCGCACCCTCCGCACACTCGCAACCGCCTGGTGACGGTCGACGAGGCAAACCCTTCGACGGTAGGCCGCGGACTGCAGATCCTCGACGCCATCTCTCACGCGTGGGGAGTTCGGTTTGAGCAGGCAGGCAAGTGCGTCTGGTTCCAACCGATGTCCGATGGAGGTCTCTCTCGATCGATCTCCGGGCCGTTGACGGCACAGCCCGAGATCATCGCGGGCCCGCCGGGCCGCGAACCTCTCGTGGAGGTTACGCTTCGCAAGGTTCCTGTCACGCTGATGATGCGCTACCAAACGAGATTCCGAGACCTGCGACGCGAGCTGACCCTGATCGCGCTCGACCGTCACGACGACTCAGTCGTCACTGACCGGCTCGTTGACACCGCCTTGCAGCTCGACGACTTCAGGTCGTACGGCGAGCACTCGACGAGGCAGATCGAGGATGCGGCCAGACGAGGTGCCGATCGAGTCGACCTGCGGCTCGAGGTCCCGCGGACCGCGATCCAGACGATCACGCAGCTTCGGCTGAGACTTCGTGAGGCCAACGACTTCTGCCGGCGAGCTGAGCTGCTCAGCCTCGAAGCGGGCGCCCAGGAGCTTGCCATGCGGGAGTGGTACCTGGGCGAGATCGTCGCTCAGGCGGCGGGAGCGGAGCCGACACCGTGGCAGGGGGCCTTCGTCGTCACCGATGAGGTGCCGGGGCAGTCGACGCCTCCTCAGGACTAGTCGCCATGGGTCGCGGACAGCGACTCACCATGACGTCA
>JACDHG010000218.1 GCA_013821195.1 Propionibacteriales bacterium | reverse complement strand
GCCAACAAGGTGGCAGCGACCAGCGCCAGCGCCGCCACCGCCGGCCACTCGATCCGCGGAGCGGCGCGAGAACGCGCCTCGATCAGCTGCACCGAGGCGAATCCCACCACTGCCGCGACGACGAAAACCATGGCGAGCAGGCTCGGCCGGGTCGGGCCCACGGTCCCCGTGGGTGGGGTCTGGTCCTCGGCCAACTCTACGTCTCGAGCTGGAGGTCGTCGCGCCGTACGACTCCGCTGGTGTCGAGGCCGGCCAGCAGATCGGCGACCTTACCCTTGCCCGGGATCTGCGCCAGCTCGTCCACCTCGTGCCAGGGCAGCAGCACGAATGCCCGGTCGTGTGCCCGTGGGTGCGGCAAGGTCAGCTCAGGTGTGTCGGAGACGCGGTCGCCCACCACCACGAGGTCGACGTCGAGCGGCCGGGGAGAGTGGCGATCGCCTTGCTCACGTCCGTAGGCCGACTCGACAGCCTTCGCGCGGTCAAGCAGCGTCGCCACCGACAGCGTCGTGTCCGCGAGCAAGACGGCGTTGAGGAAGTCCCCTGAGCCGTCTGGCGCGTCGACGGGCTCGGTCTCGTACACCGACGAGACAGCGACGACGTGCACCTCGGGGGTGTCGGCAAGTGAGTTGACAGCTCCTTGCAGGTTGGCGAACCGCTCACCAACGTTGCTGCCCAACGACAGCACCACCGGCCGAATCGGCCGCATCTCCCCGGTGAGTGTGTCCGGATCGATGATGTTCGGGTTGGGAGACTCAGTCATGTCGGCTCCGATGGATAGTGAGAGTGACGTCGTCAAACGCCTGGGCGAGAGGCGCGTGCGGCTTGTGGACGGTGACCTCGACCCACGCGACCACCGGCGGCGTCAGGCAGACCTCTGCGAGCCGTTGCGCCAGCGTCTCGATCAGGTTCACGGGGTGGGTGCCGACCGCAGCGTTCAGATCGTCGGCAAGGCTTCCGTAGTCGACGGTAGCCGACAGGTCGTCCGTCGCGGCGGCCGGACGGGTATCCAGACCGAGCTCGACGTCGACGACGAACTCCTGACCGTCCCTGCGTTCTGGGGCCAGCACACCATGGTGCCCGTGAGCTCGCAGGCCCGCCAGCCTCAAGCGGTCGACCGGCCCTCCAGAGGTGCTGCTCATGGCGCATCTCCTTCCTTCAACGGCGGTCTCGACAGTACCGGGGAGGCATGGTGGATCCACAACTGCCAGCCTGCCGCCGTGCGTCTGAACACATTCGTCGCAGCAGCGCTTCCGCCGGCGAACGAGCTCAGCGGAGTGTCCGCCCCGGCGGCCAGCACGTTCTCGGTGCAGGTCACCGAGGCCACGTCGCCGACGACGACCGCCTCCACGTCGGTGAGGAAGAACTGGATGTACGTAGCATCGGCCATCAGGGCCAGCCAGGACCGCATCACGGCACGGTGTCCACGGATCGGGGCCGCGCCAGGATGGACACACACGACGCCGTCGTCGTCCGCCCAGATCGCGACCATCTCGTCGTACTCGGCACGCTCGAAGGCTGAGTAGAACGCGGAGTGGGAGGCGAGCACCTCGTCCCGCTGGTCCGTCACGTCGCTGCTCGAGCCCAGCGAGACGCGACCTTGACCGCGTCGAGTGACGAAGGGACGTCGTGGACGCGCACGCACCAGGCACCACCTGCCGCGGCCAGGGTCGAGATCGCCGCGGAGGCGTGGTCGCGTGCATCGACCGGCCGGGTCTGGCCGTCCTCAGCGAGCAGCGTCCCGATGAACGCCTTGCGCGAGGCGCCGACGATGAGCGGAAACCCCAGCTCCAGCAGCGAACCCAGGTGCGCGAGCAGGCCCCAGTTGTGCTCCCCGGTCTTGGCGAAGCCGAGCCCAGGGTCGACAGCGATGTGTTCAGAGCGGATCCCCGCCGCCAGTGCCGCCTCGACCCGGGCACGCAGCTCTGCTCGCACATCGGAGACCACCTCGGTGTACGTCGCCTTCGCCTGCATGGTCGTGGAGTGGCCGCGCCAGTGCATCACGATCAACGGCACGTCGAGTCCGGCGACGGCGGCCAGCATGGCAGCGTCGGCTGACCCGCCGGACACGTCGTTGACCGCTCTCGCTCCGGCACGGACGGCCTCCACCGCCACCTCCGCACGCATGGTGTCGACGCTGACGACCACGCCCTGCCGGCTCAGTGAGCTCACCACGGGGAGCACGCGGTCGAGCTCCTCCCGCACGCTCGGTCGCTCCGCGCCGGGGCGGGTCGACTCGCCTCCCACGTCGACCAGGTCAGCGCCCGCGCCCTGAAGGAAGAGGCCGTGAGCGATGGCGGCGGCCGGCTCGAACCAGACGCCTCCGTCGGAGAACGAGTCGGGTGTCACGTTGACGACGCCCATGACGAGGCAGCGGTCCGGCCGTGGCAGCCCCGCGACGTACGACGCGGGAGACGCGTACATGGGCAGGACCTACCCGAGGATGAGGCTCATCGCCTCGGCCCTGGTGGCGGGGTCGCGCAGCTGTCCACGGACAGCGCTGGTGACGGTCTTGGACCCGGGTTTGCGTACCCCGCGCATGGTCATGCAGAGATGCTCACACTGCAGCACGGTGATCACCCCTCGCGGTCGCAGGATCCGCACCAGCGAGTCCGCGACCTGCGTTGTCAGCCGCTCCTGCACCTGGGGCCGTCGGGCGAAGAGATCGACGAGCCGCGCGAGCTTCGACAGACCCGTGATACGACCGTCACTGCTGGGGATGTAGCCGACGTGGGCGACTCCGGTGAACGGGACGAGGTGGTGCTCGCACATCGACCACACCTCGATGTCCTTGACGAGCACCATCTCGTCGTGACCCAGGTCGAACGTCGTGGCGAGCACGTCCTCGGGACGCATCCGCATGCCGGCGAAGGTCTCCGCATAGGCTGCCGCGACTCGCCTCGGCGTGTCCCTCAGGCCATCACGGTCCGGGTCCTCGCCCAGCGCGATGAGCAGCTCGCGGATTGCGGCCTGCGCGCGGAGGTGGTCGAAGTCGGGCACCGGTCGTTCAGGAGGTGCCGACAGGGGGTCGACCACGAGGGCGGGTCTCCTATCCGAGGTCGATCAGCGGATGTGTCAGCCAGCGGGACCCATGGGCGGCCCCAGTGGGGGGGCGCCGGGGGTGGCGCCGGGTGGGGCGCCCGGCGGGCCACCCGGCGGGATGGGAGACTCGCCCGGCAACGGCACCTCAGGCGTCTCCTGCCCCGGAGACACGACGATCTCGGCTGAGGGCTCGTCGCGTCCGTTGACGCCCACGGGGACGGCCACTGGCGGGATCTTCGACGGCACCCGGGTGGAGGAGCCGGTCCACGCGGGCCGCTCCGAGCGCATCTGGATGCCCGCGAAGACCTCCACCAGACCCTTACGGTCGATGGTCTCCTTCTCGAGCAGCTCGGTGACGAGGTTGTCGAGGACGTCTCGGTTCTGGACGAGGATGTCGAACGCCTCCTGGTGCGCACTCGTGAGGAGGGAGTTGACCTCGTCGTCGATGATCGCCGCCACCTCCTCGGAGTAGTTCCTGGTGTGACCGAAGTCGCGACCGAGGAACGGCTCGCTGTTCTCCTCACCGAGCTTGACCGCACCCAGGCGCTCGCTCATGCCGTAGCTCGCGACCATCGCACGGGCGACCTTGGTGGCCTTCTCGATGTCGCTCGACGAGCCAGTGGTCGGGTCGTGGAAGATGAGCTGCTCGGCGGCGAGGCCGCCGAGAGCGTACGCAAGCTGGTTGAGAAGCTCGTTGCGCGACACCGACGACTTGTCGCCCTCCGGCAGCACCTGGGTGAAGCCGAGTGCCCGACCACGCGGAAGGATCGTGATCTTCGTGACCGGGTCAGTGCCCGGCAGGGCAGCGGCGACAAGGGCGTGGCCACCCTCGTGGTAGGCCGTCATCAGCTTCTCCTGCTCGCTCATCAGGTGCGAGTGGCGCTGCGGACCCATGCTGACGCGGTCGATCGCCTCATCGAGGAAATGCTCGTCGATGAGCTTCTTGTCCTGGCGGGCGGTGAGGAGGGCAGCTTCGTTGAGGACGTTGGCGAGGTCGGCGCCGGTGAAACCCGGCGTACGACGCGCGAAGGTGAGCAGGTCGACATCGGGTGCGATCGGCTTGCCGCGTGAGTGCACCTTCAAGATCTTGTGGCGGCCGGCCATGTTGGGCGCCGAGACCCCGATCATCCGGTCGAAGCGACCGGGACGCAGCAGCGCCGGGTCGAGGACGTCGGGTCGGTTGGTCGCCGCGATGAGGATGACCCCACCGCGGACGTCGAAGCCGTCCATCTCGACGAGGAGCTGGTTGAGGGTCTGCTCCCGCTCGTCGTGGCCGCCGCCCATGCCGGCTCCTCGATGACGGCCGACGGCGTCGATCTCGTCGATGAAGACGATGGCCGGAGCGTTCTCCTTCGCCTGCTCGAACAGGTCACGGACCCGCGAAGCACCCACACCGACGAACATCTCGACGAAGTCGGAGCCCGAGATCGAGTAGAAGGGGACGTTGGCCTCACCGGCAACGGCGCGGGCGAGCAACGTCTTACCGGTGCCTGGCGGGCCGTAGAGCAGCACGCCTTTGGGA
>JACDHG010000065.1 GCA_013821195.1 Propionibacteriales bacterium | reverse complement strand
GTGCCACCGTCGAGGTGGCACGTGACGCTCGAGTTCCTCGGCGACTGCGGGCCACACGAGCGTGACCGGCAGCTGCAGCGGTGGGAGCGACGGGCGAGACGGTCGACACCGCTCCACCTGGGACTCGCCAACGCCGGCGCCTTCCCGAAGGCTGCCAACGCCCGGGTGTTGTGGGTGGGTCTCACGGGCGAGGTCGACGCCTGGCGCCGCCTGGCGGCATACGGCCAGGAGCCGCATCTGACCCTGGCCCGATCACGGGAACGCGCCAACCTCACCACCGTCGTGGATGAGCTCAGTGGCTATCAGGGCCCGACCTGGACTGCGACCGAGCTGGCGGTCGTGGAGTCACATCCGCGCACTCGGGGCGAACGAGGCCCTCGCTATGAGCCGCTGGACTTCTTCGCCCTAGGCGACTGACCGGCTGCTCGCCTCCGATGCGGGGCTCGACTCTCCGTCGACAGGTGTCCCGTCACCGTCCGCTGTCTGCCTGTTCGTCCTGGTCGACGGCTACGCGGTACGTCGTAGCGTGGACGCCTACCACGTCTCCCGGACGCAGCTGGCGCCCGCGGCGGATCTCCACCTCGCCGTTGACGCTCACGTCGCCCGCAGCCAACAGAATCTTGACGTCGCTACCCTGGTCGACTGCGTCGGCGAGCTTGAGGAACTGGCCGAGCCTGATCGACTCGTCACGGATCGACACGGGTTTGCTGACCATGTCCCCATCCTGGCCGCAGGGACGGGTGGCTGCCACATGGTTGCTTGACTCATACCCCTAGGGGGTATAAGTTTGGCAGCCTATGGAGGGAGTCGCCACATGTCTCAGCACGAAGCCGAAGCCCAACAGCACGACCACCACCAACACAGCCACAACCCCGGCCAGCGCCGACAGAGTGGGGCAGGGGACGGGTCCTGGCGGACCGCCGCATCCGCCACCCTGCACTGCCTCACCGGTTGCGCCATCGGTGAGGTCCTCGGCCTGGTGCTCGCTACCTGGTGGGGCTGGTCGGACGGCCCGAGCATCGCGCTGGCGGTCGTGCTCGCGTTCGTGTTCGGCTACGCCCTCACCCTGGGGCCGATGCTCCGCGCCGGACTCGCCGTCGGCGCCGCGGTCAAGGCCGCGTTGGCCGCGGACACCCTGTCCATCCTGGTCATGGAGATCGTCGACAACGCCATCCTGCTGGCGATCCCCGGGGCCATGGCGGCAGGGCTTGCAAGCGGCTTGTTCTGGGGTGCCCTGGCGGTCGCACTGGCTATCGCGTTCATCGTGACCGTTCCGGTCAACCGGGCCATGATCGCCCGCGGCAAGGGCCACGCCGTCGTCCACCAGTATCACCACTGACGGCTACTCTTGCCGCTCGGACCCAGCCCGACCGGGCCGGTCGGTACCCGACGACCACAGTCATCGGACCCACGGGCCTTTCGCCCCGCAGCCATATTGAGATTTCAACGACGAGAAGGGCTCACCATGCAACGACGTAGCAGCGCACGCCTCCTTACTCTGATCGCAATCGTCCTCGCGATCGGTGTCGCAGGATGCGGCAGCGAGGACGGCTCCGCCGGCTCAGACTCGACGAGCAGCCACAACTCAGCCGACGTGGCCTTTGCCACCGACATGATCCCCCACCACACCCAGGCCATCGAGATGGCCGACATGGCACTGACCCGGGCAGAAGACACCGACGTGATCGACCTCGCCGGACAGATCAAGGCCGCCCAGGACCCCGAGATCGAGGCGATGAGCGGCTGGCTCGAGGCGTGGGGCGAAGAGGTTCCGGACCTGGGCGACGACATGAGCGGCATGGACCACGACATGAGTGGCATGGACGACTCGATGCCGGGGATGATGAGCGAGGCAGACATGCAAGGCCTCGCTGACTCCTCCGGCGCAGCGTTCGACCGGATGTGGCTGACCATGATGATCGAGCATCACGAGGGCGCCATCTCGATGGCCGAGACAGAGCTCTCTGACGGCGAGAGTGCCGAAGCCAAGTCCCTCGCCGATGACATCATCGAGGGCCAACAGGCCGAGGTCACCACGATGCAGGGACTCCTCGACGACCTCGGTGCGTGATAAGCCCGCCCCTCTCACCTGTCCGCCCATCCCCTCGGGTGAGGTCTGCAGGAGCGCCGGGAGCTAGCGTCGCCCCACGGCCATATCTCACCAGCTCACCGGAACGGGAGTCGAACCACCATGGGCAAGGCACATCAGACCGCCCAGTCGCTGCTGGAGCCCGGCACGGGCATTCTCGTTGCCGACGAGTACGTCGACACGCTGATCGAGCGGCTGATGCCTGCGGACAGGACGGGAGAATGGCCCTCGGCCGGGCGGTACGTCGACCTCGTCCTCGGCGCGCCGGGTCTGGAGACGTGGATCTCCAGCATCCTGCTGACAGGTGACACCTTCACCGGACTGAAGCCGTCGCGCCTGCTTCGGCGTCACAGCGAAAGCGTCCAGCCGATGGCCTTCGGTGTGCGGATGGACGCAGGTCGGACCCGCGTCGTGGCGGGAGGTGGTCCGATGGAGGGCTTGGACGACGTACGACGAGACCTCGCGGACCAGCACGCAGCCGGCGCCGTGTTTGCGGAGTGGCGGGCGAATCTCAGCCCCCTCGACGTGGCCAAGGGCGACGCGCACATCGATGCAGAGGCGCTGGCGCGCGGGGCCGCGGTCTCCCAGTCGCAGGATGTCTTGCCATTGGTGACCATTGCGATGCCAGATCTTGCCTCCCACAGCGCCGCCGTGACCCAAGCGGTGACCGGCAACGCCCTTGCCGAGCTCTTCACGCAGATGCAGCGCTTCGAGGTGGACACCAGCGCGCTCCTGCTGCGCGTGAACATGGTGGTTGCCGGCGACCCGGGCAGTCAGCAGACGACTTCTGATGACGTCGCGCACGCAACGCTCAAGGTGATCTCGAACAACGTGCCGACGGACGTCCCCGGCATCGCCTTCCTGTCCGGGGGCCAGACAATCGACACCGCCTGCGCGAACCTGTCCGCGATCACGACCCTGAACCGAGCCAGTCAAGCGCCCTGGCGGCTCACCTTCGCGTTCACCCGCGCTCTCGTGACCAGCTCGCTCGAGGTCTGGCAAGGCGACTCGGCGAACGGAGCTGCCGCCCAGCGCGAGCTGCTTCAGAGCTGCCGGCAGGCGGGTCAGGCGGTCTCGTCGTCACCGGAAGCCCCCTCCTCGTCGGGTTGAGCGGCGCCCGTCTCGTCGTCGTCAGGGCCGCTGCCCGTCGCCTCGAAGACGCTGCTGCCGTAGACGTCTTGATCCGTGATAGTGATCAGGTCGTTCTTCGTCAAGGGCCGTTGGAGCTCCACAAGCCGCTTCGCCTGGCGAAGCCGGGAACGCTCGACCGCATTGCGAACGCTGCGTGCGTTGGAGAACCGCGGCTTCTCCATCCGAAGCGCCAGATACTCAGCGAACGCCTTGCGCGCCGGGTCATCGAACCGGAAGCTCTCTCTTGCCACCATCAGCTCCGCGATCTGGGTCAGCTCGTCATGGCTGTAGTCGTCGAACTCGATGTGGTGCGGCACTCGGGACGACAGACCTGGGTTCGCTGAGAAGAACGCGTCCATCCGGTCCGGGTAACCAGCGAAGATCGCCACGAGACTCCCTCCCTCGTTCTCCATCTCCTGCAGCAGGATCTCGATCACCTCCTGCCCGTAGTCGCGTTCATTCTCCTGGCGGAACAAGTAGTAGGCCTCGTCGATGAAGAGCACACCACCCGCAGCCTTGGCTATCGCCTCCTTCGTCTTGGGCGCCGTGTGCCCGATGAACTGGCCGACCAGGTCGTCGCGGGTCACGGTGTGCACCTTCGGAGTGCGGATGTAGCCCATGGCGTGCAGCATCTGGGCCATCCGAAGCGCGACCGTGGTCTTGCCGGTCCCGGGTCCGCCGGTGAAGCTCATGTGGAGCGTGGGACGCGACGACGCAAGCCCGAACTGCCTGCGGGCCCGGTCGACAAGCAGCAGCGCCGCGATCTCGCGAACACGGCGCTTGACCTGGGTGAGTCCGACCAGCTCCGTTTCGAGTGCGGCCAGTGTCTCCTCGACATGCTGCCGAGCCTCGTCCGCGGCGAGGTCCAGCTCCGCTGTGTCGGCCAGCACAGGCTCCCCTTCTTCCGCCTCCGCTGCCTCAGGTGCCGACTGCTGTGCCTCGGTGGTCTTCCCATCCTTGCCGGGTCGGTAGAGACCGAAGCCGGACTTCGGCTGCTTCGAGTCACTCATCGCTCGTCCCTCTCGCTGGTCCGCGTGATGTCACTCCTGGCCGTACCGGTCTCCGGTCGCGACCGTCGTGGCGTAGCTGGACAGTCCGTAGCTCTGTCGTCTGTCCGAGCCCTCGGTGCGAGTCAGCAGGAATCCGGGCTCGTTCGGCGGTCGATGCACGAGGAACTGCAACGCCGTCGTCTGCCGTCCGCGGCTCGCGTCGTACGCCAGGACCCGAATGTAGTGGCGCGGGAACGTCGACCGGCAGTCATTGATCTCCGTCAGCACACCGTCAGGCTCGTCGAGGTCGAACATGGGCAGTGCCCACATCTCCCAGTAGACGTTGCGCGGATGCGGGTCGTCGGTGTACTCGATCGACACCGGCCAATCCCTCTCCAGGGCGTACTTGACCTGGGCGGCGATCTCGTCGTCGGTCAGGTCGGGCAGGTAGGCGAAGGTTCCGTGACGTAGGCGCATGGCGGTCTCCTATGCAGTCGGGGTGGCGACCGTGTCGGGCGCGTCGGTCGAGGTGTAGTCGAAGGTCACGTCGCCCCAGGTCTCGAGGGCGACCTCGAGCGGCTTGCAACTCTCCGCGGTCTTGCGGAGGATGTCGGGCCCCTCGCGAAGAAGGTCGCGGCCCTCGTTTCGGGCCTTGACCACGGTCTCGAGGGCCACCCTGTTGGCCTCCGCCCCAGCCGCGATCCCTAGGGGGTGCCCGATGGTTCCGCCACCGAACTGCAGCACAGCGTCGTCACCGAACAGGTCGAGGAGCTGGTGCATCTGACCTGCATGGATCCCTCCTGACGCCACCGGCATCACGCCGGGGATGCTCGCCCAGTGTTGGTCGAAGAAGATGCCGTTGCCCAGGTTGGTCGGGATGTGGTCGTCGCGCAGGGTGTCGTAGTAGCCGCGGGTGGTCGCCGGATCGCCCTCGAGCTTGCCGACGACGGTGCCGGCATGCATGTGGTCGACACCGATCAGTCGGCACCACTTGGCGAGCACCCGGAAGCTGACGCCGTGGGTCTTCTGGCGTGTGTACGTCGCGTGCCCGGCCCGGTGCAGATGCAGGAGTACGCCGTTGCGGCGCGCCCAGTTCGACATCGACTGCATCGCGGTGTAACCCACCGTCAGGTCCATCATCACCACGACGCTGCCGAGCTCCTTCGCGAAGTCCGCCCGCTCGTACATCTCCTCGAGCGTCGCGGCGGTGACGTTGAAGTAGTGACCTTTGATCTCGCCCGTCTCGGCCATCGCCTTGTTGACGCCCTCCATCCCGAACAGGTAGCGGTCGCGCCAGCGCATGAACGGCTGCGAGTTGATGTTCTCGTCGTCCTTGGTGAAGTCGAGGCCGCCGCGGCAGGCCTCGTAGATGACGCGTCCGTAGTTGCGTGCCGAGAGTCCGAGCTTCGGCTTGACGGTGGCTCCGAGGAGCGGACGTCCGTACTTGTTCAGGTACTCCCGCTCCATCACGATGCCGTGCGGCGGCCCGTGGAAGGTCTTCACGTAGGCGACGGGGATCCGCATGTCCTCGAGCCGGAGCGCGGTGAGCGGCTTGAAACCGAAGACGTTGCCGATGATCGAGGACGTGAGGTTCGTGATCGACCCCTCCTCGAAAAGGTCCATGTCGTAGGCGACGTACGCGAAGTACTCCCCCGGACGACCAGGCACCTCATCGACGCGATAGCACTTCGCCTGATAGAGGTCATGGGCGGTGAGACGGTCCGTCCAGACGACCGTCCAGGTCGCCGTCGACGACTCACCTGCGACCGCTGCCGAAGCCTCGACCGGGTCTACGCCCTCTTGCGGCTTGACCCGGTAGACCGCCAGCACGTCGGTGTCCTTCGGCTCATAGTCCGGGTTCCAGTAGCCCATGCCTGCGTAGCTCTGAACACCCGGATCCCAGCGATCCTTCGCGGCCGCCTCTGGCATCGCGCATCTCCTTCATGAGTCGGTTCCCGCTCGGAGGTTCCAGCATCACACCCTCGACACCTGAACAACAAGTAGAACTTCCTTGGACATGATGAAGTAAATGTTTAAGTATTGGTAGAGTCCCGCCATGGCGTCGGTGACCTGGGGACGGATGCGGACCTTCCTCGCCGTCGTCGAGCACGGCAGCGTCCGGGCGGCGGCTGCCCACCTGCACGTCACCGATCCCGCGGTGTCGGCCGCTCTGGCCCAGGTCGAGCGAAATCTGGGCACCGAGTTGTTCACGAAGGACGGTCGAGGCATCCGACTGACGGACAGCGGACGGGTGTTCTCGGACTACAGCCGCCGGATCCTCGGCTTGGTCGACGAGGCGGAGGCGGCGGTCAAGACCGCGGAACGGGGGCGGCTTCGCATCGGCGCCGTCGCCACCGCTAGCGAGTTCGTGCTCCCGCGGCTGCTCGCGTCGTTTCGTCGACGCTTCCCGGAGGTCGAGCTCAACCTGTCGGTGCTGCCTCGCGACGACCTTTTCGAGCAGCTGGCACACCACGAGGCCGACGTGGTCCTCGCGGGCCGCCCGCCGCGAGGTTCCGGCCTGGTCACTCGCGCTCGCCGCTCGAACAAGCTGATCGCGGTGAGTGCTCCTGGCCTGTTCCGCAACCCGTTGACGGCTACCTGGCTGTTGCGCGGCCCAGGATCGGGGACGCGGGACACCATGCTTGGCTTGCTCAACCAGCTCGATGTGTCGCCACCGACACTGACGCTTGGCACGCACGGTGCGGTGCTCGCCGCGGCGAAGGAGGGTCTCGGCGTAACGCTCGTCCATGCCGACGCAGTCAGTCACGATCTCGAGACAGGCACGCTGGAGCGTCGTACGGTCCCGAGGACGCCACTCAACCGGCCTTGGCACGTCGCGGCCACGGGCACGTCAACGCGATCGGCATCGCTCTTCCTCGGTCACATCACGAATCCTGACGAGGTCGGAGACACGGCCTTTCACCTGTGCAACCGCCCCGCTGGGTGAGTCCAGGTCACGCCGGTCTGTGGCAAGGTGGGAGGAGTCCCCGCACCAAACGACCCGACCGACCGACCCGACCGACCGACCCCGGAGGACCACCCATGGCCGATCTCCACTCCGTCGCCTCACAGCTTGTCGAGTCCGGACGCGGCATCCTCGCGGCCGACGAGAGCGTCAAGACGATGTCCACAAGGCTGACCGCGGAGGGGATCGAGGTGTCGAAGCAAGCCCGCCGCGACTACCGCGAGCTGCTCCTCACCGCACCTGGGCTCGCTGAGACGATCACCGGGGTCATCCTCAGCGACGAGACCTTCAACGACTCCCTGGCTGACGGCCAGCCGTTCCCTCAGGCGTGCCGTGACCGCGGCCTCCTCCCAGGAATCAAGGTGGACACCGGCACCAGTCCACTCCCGAAGGGCAACGGCGCCACCATCACCGAGGGCCTCGACGGACTCGGTGGCCGTCTTGCGGACTATGCGGCCAAGGGAGCCTCGTTTGCCAAGTGGCGGGCGGTCATCGACGTACAGAACACCAGCGAGTACGCGAGAGACGCCAACGCGCACGCCCTGGCAAGGTACGCAGCACTGTGTCAGGACAACGGGATCGTGCCCGTCGTGGAACCCGAGGTCATGTGCGACGGCGGCCACGACCTTGACGCGTGTGCCGAGGTCACAGCGGCCACTCTGGTCGCGGTCTTCGACCAGCTCGACCGCCAGCGGGTGGACCCGAGCGGCATGGTGCTCAAGCCGAACATGGTCACACCCGGACTCAAAGCGGAGCAGGTGCCCGCCGAGACCGTGGCATCGGCCACGATCCAGGTGTTGAGCTCGTCCGTCTCCACCGACGTGCCAGGCATCACCTTCCTCTCCGGTGGGCATTCGAACGAGACGGCCTGCGACTACCTCGGTGCGATCAACGACCACGCCGGCTCGGCGCCCTGGTCCTTGAGCTACTCGTTCGGACGGGCGCTGGTGAGCGATGCCTTGCACACCTGGCATGGAGACCCCGGCCAGACAGAGGCGGCACAAGTTGCTCTGCTCGCCAACTGCCGTCGGGCGTCTGCTGCCGGTCGCCGCCGGTCGATGGCCTCGGGGGCGACGAACTGATCACGAGTTGGTCAGGGCACTAGGCGCAGCTCGACGATCACCGCAGTGCCGCGACCCTCGACGGAGTCGATGCGCAGGCGTGCACCGATCAGGGCGCACCGCTCGGCGATCGACGAGAGCCCGAAGTGGTCCCCGCGGGAGTCGGGCGCCTGTTCGCGCACCGACGCCACATCGAAGCCCACGCCGTCGTCGGTGATGCCAAGCACCACGGAGTCGCCGGCCCGGCGGATGGACACGACAGCCCGCTCCGCCTCCGCGTGCTTGACGGCGTTGTTGATCGCCTCCTGGGCGATTCGGTACAGCACGGCGGCGCAGTGGTCGGGGACGTCGCCGAGGCGATCCGCAGCGTCACCACGGAACTCGATGTCCAGCTGGGGCACCGTCTGGGTCAGGGACTTCAGGGCCGCGACCAGCCCGAGGTCGTCGAGGGTCAGGCTGTGCAGGCCGGAGATCGCGGCTCGGGTCTCGTCGTACGCGAGACCCGCCAGGCGTCGAGCCGACTGGATCTCGACCAGCGCCCCGGCAGCCGCTACGTCTGCCTCTCTGGTCGCTGCCAGTCCCACCTCTGCGGCAGAGAGGTGAAACGTCAGCGACACCAGCGCCTGGGTGACACCGTCGTGCAGGTCCCCTGCGATCCTGCGGCGTTCGGCCTCCTGTGCCGAGATGGCGTGTGCGATCATCCGGTCTCGCTCCGACTGGTGTTCTTCGGCAGCACCGAGAAGACTCTGCGCGTAGAGGCGGAGACCGACAAGGTCGGCGAGCCGTTGCGCGCCCTCGAGGTCAGCCTCGCTGAAGGGGACAGGTCGGTGCCGGTGTATGGAGAGCACTGCCACGATGGCTGGTGCCAGGCCGCGAGCCGGCAGGCACATCCGAGAGACTGTCTGGTCCGGACCGAGTCGCAACAGCTGTCTGTGAGCGCTGTTGCGTGGCGAGTCGTCGACGAGAGTGACAGCACGTCCGTTCTGCGCGACGAGCCCCGTCACGCCGTAACCGACCGGAATGCTCAGCCCGCGCTCGGCCGCGCCGCTGGACGGCTCCGCTGCGCCCACGTGTAGCTCTCGCCCGGTCGGGTCCACGACGAACACGACCGAGCCATCGGCCTTGAATGCTCCGGTGAAGAAACGGGCGACCTCTCCCAGCTGCAGGTCCCCCGGCGCCAGCAGCAGATCGTGAAGCGCCGACAGGTCGGTCAATGGAACAGGCCCTCGCGAAGAGCCGCTGCGATCGCTCCCCCGCGCTCGGAGACGCCGAGCTTGCGGTAGAGGCCTCGGATGTGGGTCTTGATGGTGTCCTCGCTGACGACAAGCTTTCCCGCGATCCCCTTGTTCGAGTGGTTCGCCACCAACAACGAGAGCACCTCGCTCTCCCGCTGGGTCAGGCCCAGATGAGCGCCGGGCCAGAACTCCCCTGCGTTGAGCTTGGCGGCAGACATCGCGATCCGGCCCGCGAGAGTCGGGTCGATCACGACGTCACCGTCCATGACCCGCCTCAGATGACCGACGAGCTCACCTCCGTCAACTCTCTTCAAGACATAGCCCGACGCGTCGACCCGCAGGGCTTGGTACAGGTACTGCTCGTCCTCGTACACAGTCAGGAACACCACGTGAACGCTGGGTTCGAGCGACTTCGCCTGCAGACAGAGGTCGAGCCCGCTGTCCTTGCCCAGCCGGATGTCGCACAGGAGCACATCTGGCCGCTCCTTGGTCACCAAGGCAAGCGCGTCCACCAGGTTGGTAGCCATCGCGACCACCTCGACATCGTCGGTGAAGTGGGACAACATCGCCTTCACACCGTGCAAGACCATCTCGTGGTCGTCTGCCATGACCAGACGGATCACCGACGTCGTCATGGCTTCAGCCTATGTCCAGGAGACCCGCCACCAAGAGCCCGGCGCTGAAAGCCACCACGCGGTCCACCCGTGGGGGTGAGTCCGTCGCCAGCCACCTGGGGTGTACTGGGTCGCACC
Organism: Propionibacteriales bacterium; assembly: GCA_013821195.1. Lineage (GTDB taxonomy): Bacteria > Actinomycetota > Actinomycetes > Propionibacteriales > Nocardioidaceae > JACDHG01. Next base: position 946 of record JACDHG010000065.1, on the reverse strand, counting down.
ATCTCATCCCGAGGGACGTCGTCGAGGACCGGCGCAGCCCGGCGGATGCGACACGAGGAGGCTGAACCATGATGGACAAGATCATCAAGATGACGCGGTCGGAGACGAACGGCTCGCCGCGGCCGATCATGATGGCCATCGGAGGCGACTCGGCCTCGGGCAAGACCACCCTCACCGACGGCCTGGTCGATGCCCTCGGGGCGGACCGATGCCTGTCGTTCTGCGTCGACAACTACCACAAGTTCGACCGGGCGGAGCGCAAGGAGCTGCCGTTCACGCCGTTGCACCCGGACTGCAACTACATCGACATCATGGAGCAGCACCTGCAGCTGTTGGCACTGGGCCGGCCGGTTCTCAAGCCTGTGTACGACCACTCGACGGGGACCTTCACCCGACCGGAGTACGTCGAGCCCAAGGAGTTCGTCATCGTCGAGGGACTCCACCCCTTGTCGACCAAGCTGGCGCGAGCCTGCTTCGACGTGACTGTCTTCCTCGACCCTCCTGAGGAGATCCGGCACGAGTGGAAGATCAAGCGCGACTGCACCAAGCGCGGCTACACGGAGGAGCAGGTCCACGAGGACCTCGAGAAGCGCGAACCCGAGTCGGAGGAGTTCATCCGGCCGCAGCGCCGTTTCGCCGACGTCGTCGTTCGTTTCGCGCCGATCCCCAGCCGGGATGATCCGCCCGGTACACCGCTGTCAGCCGAGCTGTTGTTGCGCCCGACGATCCAGCACCCGGCGTTGAGCAGTGTCCTCACAGACGACCACCGGACCGCCATGCACCTGAAGATCATGCGCGACAGGGACGGCACGCCTACCGACTGCCTGCACGTCCACGGTCATGCCTCGTCCGAGGAGGCGCGACAGCTCGAGAAGTCGATCTGGGAAGAGCTCAACGAGCCCGGCGGCCCTCCCGAGCACATCGGCGAGATCAACGACGGCGAGCG
>JACDHG010000217.1 GCA_013821195.1 Propionibacteriales bacterium | reverse complement strand
CGGCTCACTCCTCGGGGCCACGGATCGCCTGCTGGTCGTTCAGCCACAGGTCGAGCAGCCCCCGGAAGTGCGCGAGAAACATCTCGACCTCATGCTCGGGGTACGTCGCCTCGACCGTCGACACGAGCAGCGCGTCGAACTCCTCAGAGCCGACCCAGGACAGCACCATCTCATCGATGTGCGGCAGCGCCGAGGCGCAGAAGTCGTCGTAGTGATCCTTGTCGAAATAGCGATCAGCGAGTGCCTGATAGCCGGCCAGCTTGTCGGCGTACGAGTGCGACGGGTCGTCGGCGATGGCGAACCAGTCGGTGGGATCGACATGAGGGCGGGCCGGTCGGTCGGTGGTCACGCAGAACGCGGTCCACTTCACGAGCGTGCGCATCGCCCACGGGAAGTAGTAGTGCAGTGACGTCACTGCCACGTCGGGGCAGGCGTTTGCGTAGTCGATCGGCAGCACCTCGTTGCCCTGCACCAGCATCTCGCAGGAGTTGAACTCCCACCGGAAGAACGCGTTCACGGTCTGTGCGATCGTGATCGCCTCCTGCCCCACCTCGGCTGACAAGAAGTCATGGTCGACCGCGTACCGCTCGTGCATGGGTAGCTCGGGTCGGAAGTTCATCACCATCGACTCGGGACCGATCGTCAACGCCCGAGCGAAGACGTCGTACGGCTCAGCCGACTTCTGCAGATGCATGAGCATCTCCCCGGACTCGTTGTAGGCAGCCCAGAGGTCGTGGTCGTTGTCGATCCGCGAGACACCACGCCAGGCACCGCCGTCGAACGGCTTCATGTACATCGGGTAGCCGATCGCGTTCGCGATCCGCCCGAGGTCGAAGGGGGCGTTGTAGCGGTCAGCCGTGTAGGCCCAGCGGACGTTGTCGAGGGGGTTCTTGTACGGCACGAGCACCGTCTCCGGGACCTTCAGCCCGAGGCGCATCATCGCGCAGTACGCCGAGTGCTTCTCCATCGACTGGAACGTGAAAGGCGAGTTGAGGAGGTAGACGTCGTCCATCAGCGCGACCTTCTTGAGCCACTCGCGGGGGTGGTAGTACCAGTGCGCCAGCCTGTCGATGACGAGCTGGTGCCGGGTCGGGGCACGGAGGTCGAAAGGCTCGATGCGGACCCGCTCCGTGTCGAGGACGTGGGCGGTGCCGGCGTACTGGAAGACTCCGAGCTGCCGGGACAGTGACTCGAACGCGCGTGGCCAGTCCTCCTCCATCCCGAGGAGGAGCCCGATCAGGTGGCGCCTTGGTTCGGCCATGGTCGTCAGTCGTCCTCTCAACAGAATCGGGGCAGGTGGTGGGCGAGCTGACGTGCCCACCAAGGCCAGTCGTGGCTGACGTCGTGGCCCCAGAGGTCGAGCTCACAGCGGATCTGCTTGGCCTGGAGGGCCGCGGCCATCGCCTGGGTGGAGGGCAGCGACCCGGTCGGAGAAGTCTCCCATTGACCCTGCCCGCAGATGAGCAGCAGGGACAGCCGCTCCTGCAGCCAGCGCAGATGGTCGCCGTGCAGGTTGGCGACATAGTCTCTGGGGTTGGCGAAGTAGGTGGCATCGCCTCGCTCTCCCCAGGCGCGCCAGGTGCTGACGTCGTAGTTTCCGGAGAGGCCGATGGCCAGCGGCAGGAGGTCCGCTCGCTGCAACGCGAAGTGCACGGCGTGGTAGGCGCCGAGGCTGCAGCCCAGCGCCATCAGGGCGCTTCCGGCGTCGTTCCCCGCTCGGATGAACGGCACCAGCCTGTCGGCCAGCCAGGCGGTGTAGAGGCCGTGTCTGCGCGCGCGCTCGTCGATCGGCGCCTCCGTGGCCGACCAGCTGTAGGCGTCGAGTGAGTCGACGCAGTAGAGCCTGGCCCGCCCGGACTCGACGAGGTCACCGACGGCGTCGACCATCTGATTGTTCTCGAAGTCCCAGGCGCGTCCGGCCTCGCTGGGAAAGACGATCACCGGCCGTCCGGAGTGGCCATAGACGATGACGGACAGCCCGTGGTCGTGGCCGTCGAGCCCCAGCTCATGCTGCTCGCGCCTCACCCGGCCATCCTTGGCCCTCCCCACACGGCGTGCAACACCTGGGTGAGCGCCGGGTCGAGCCCGTCGCGCCAGGCCGTGTAGTTGTGCAGGTCGTCGAGCGGCGTCAGGTGCACCCGGTGACCGCGCCCAGTGAGGCGGTTGGCCATGGCCTCGTTGTTCTGCCAGTTCTCCTCGAGCCGCCCGCACGTCATACCCACCGCCAGCGGCTGGACCACGGCTTTCCTGTCGATCCTCTGCACCGCCTCCGCGACTCTGTCGAAGAAGGGGTACGACGACTCCTGAGCGTCCAGGACGGCGTCGAAGAAGGAGCCGGACTGCGCGAAGACCCCACCCACGCGTGGCCCGGCGCAGAGCGCAACAACCAGTGCAGCCAGACCGCCGAGGCTCGCACCCATCACGACAAGGGGTCCGGCCATGGCCACCGTCTCCGCGACCAGGTCCACCGCGGCGAGCTCGGCGGCCACGTACGCGTCGTTCGCGGCGTACCAGTCGTCACGCGCCACGGGTTGCATGAGCGCCATCCGGAAGGGTGGAACCTGGCCGCTGCCCACCATGGCGGCGGCGTACTGTCCCAGCGCGGACAGCTTCGCGTACTCCGGGCCGTCATGGACGACGAGCAGCGGCGCAGCCACCTGGTTCTCGAGCCCGGGCGGGCTCCAGAGCAGGAACGGCATCGCCCCGAGCGCCGCATCCTCGTGGACGAGCTCGCGAACATCGCCAGGTGACACGTCGTCGTGCATCCAGGCCGGAGGTGTGTAGCCGGGCAGTGCAGCCACACTGCGCTCCCCGAAGGCCGTCTCCACCCGCTCAGGGTTGCGGGGGTCACAGACCACCGTGGTGTCACCGCGGCGCGGGGTGAGCAGGAGCCGGTACTCGACCCGGTTGAGCGCTGGCCGGGGCAGGCGCAGAGACCAGCCAGAAGCGGTACGCCGAAAGCGCCGCCGGCCTTCGAGCACGTCGTCACAGTCAAGCGACACCCTGACCATCGCGTGCTCGGGGTCATCGAAGGTGAACTCGAGGTGATGTCCGGTGACGATCGGCTCGGCCATGGTGGGCACGAGGCTACCCAGGCGCCGAGGCGGGGGCGGCGCACGGTTGGTCATCTCCGATTCGTCAGTGCGCCAGGAAGTCGAATCACGGAACTTGAAAGAGGAAAGCCTGCCCGCGATCGGGCAGAACCTTGCACAATTGGCCCAAGTGACGCACTATCAGTGCATGCAGAGCGCCGACCTCGTGAGCCAGGTAGCCGCGAGCACCGGCCTGACCACCTCAGTCGCGGCCCGCGTCGTCACCGATGTCATTGCCTATTACGACGAGCCAGTCGAGGACTTCGTCAGACGGCGACACGCTCACCTCAAGACCCACGGGATGAGGAACCCGGAGATCTTCGCGCAGATCAGCACCGAGCTCGCCTCCAGGGTCGTGTCCGCTCCCCCCCTCTCAGACCGGCAGCTGCGCCGCGTCGTCTACGGCTAAGGAGTCCTCTCCATGTGCGGAATCGTCGGGTACGTCGGCAACCAGCCTGCCGCGCCCATCATGCTCGAGGGTCTCAGCCGCCTCGAGTACCGAGGCTATGACTCGGCAGGTATCGCCGTGCTGGGCCCGAGCGGCATCCGAGTCGCCAAGAAGGCGGGCCGCGTTCGTGACCTCGAGGCGGTGCTGCCCAAGCGCTTCGGCGGGAAGACGGGGATCGGCCACACGAGATGGGCAACCCATGGGGGTCCCACAGACGAGAACGCGCATCCCCATTGCGACGCTGAGACACGGGTAAGCGTTGTCCACAACGGGATCGTGGACAACGCGAACACGCTGCGCGAGCAGCTGACGGCCGACGGCGTCGAGTTTCGGTCCGAGACGGACACCGAGGTCATCGCTCACCTGATCGGCCGCTCTGCCGCCACCACCCTCGAAGAAGCCGTCCTGGATGCCCTCGGCCGTGTCGAAGGCACCTATGGACTCGCCGTGATGCACGCTGCCTTCTCCAACCGGATCGTCGTGGCACGACACGGGTCACCGCTCATCGTCGGGGTGGGCGACAAGGAGATGTTCGTGGCGAGCGACGTCGCCGCCCTTGTCCGTCACACCACACAGGTCGTCCACCTCGACGACGGTGAGCTCGCCACCGTCACGGCCGACGGCTTCCGGACCTTCACCACGGACCGGCGAGTGACGCACAAGAGCCCCGTCACCGTCGACGTCTCCGCCGACGACTACGACACAGACGGGCACGAGCACTTCATGCACAAAGAGATCTTCGAGCAGCCAGCGGCTGCCGAGCGCATCCTGCGCGGACGTCTCGACGACAGGTTCGGGACAGCTCACCTCGGGGGCCTCAACCTCGACGCCCGCGACATCCGGGCCGTCAAGCGAGTCAAGGTCTTGGGCTGCGGCTCGGCCTACTACGTGGGCCAGCTCGGCGCCTCCCTCATCGAGGAGCTCGCTCGAATACCCAGTGACGCCGAGGCCGCCTCCGAGTTCCGCTACCGAAACCCGGTGATCGAGACGGATACCTTGTACGTCGCCGTGAGCCAGTCCGGCGAGACCGCCGACACGCTCC
>JACDHG010000002.1 GCA_013821195.1 Propionibacteriales bacterium | reverse complement strand
CACCAAGACAGCGATTAGGGCTATCAGCGAAGCACGAGCAAGCGCAGCGGGCTCGGTGGCGAAGCGAGAGGTGATAATCGGGGACAGAGCCAGGGCGCCCAGGATGAAGGGAAAGGCCAGGAAGGTGTCGATGATGAAGGAGATGCCACGGTCGAGAGCCCCACGGGAGAATCCGGCGATGAGACCGATCGATACGCCGATGGTCGTCGAAAGCGCCGTCGCCAGCAACGCCACGAAGAACGACGTGACCAAAATGGTGACCGAAATTGCGCATATCACGGCGACCTTGTCGGCGCGCAACCGCTCGAACGCGATACGTCCGGGGGACTTGCCGACGATCTTCTTGTTCGGCCCGCTGCCGATTTCAGGCTCACCCGGGTCACCGGCGCCGAGCGTCTCAAGATTCGTAGCCGTCTCCGTCCCCTTCTTCTCTGACAGCGCTGGTTGGCGTCTCGGACTCTATGCCAACGACGGTTCCAGTCCGGCGCACGACCGGTAACGATCTGGGAACACTGATCGCGCCGCAGCGCAACCCATTTTTTTTGCCCAGGCAACTTCCTCACCGCACTTCCGGCGTCGAGCTCAGTCCACTTCGAGCACATCGACGGTTCGGACGTCGCGCAGAGGGGTCTCGGTGCACCCCGCGATGCCGTAGATGGCGCCGTCGACGGCGACGTAGCCAAGACCGTGCCGCGACTGCGTGAGCGGATTGGCGGGCGACCACGTCCCGTCGGCGAGGTCCAGCACTGCTGAGAACTCGTGGAAGGACACCCAGAGGCGACCGTCAAGCACCGCAGCACCCGCTCGCGACACCGGCTCGGGCAGCGGCTCAGCCCTCGCCCACCGGTCGATGTCAGGGTCGTACGTCTGCACCAGGTCGGTCGGGCCAGAGTCGAGCCAACCGCCGAGCACGTAGATGTCGCCGCCGGCCGAGACCGCGTCGTGCGAGCCACGGGCGCTGGGCATCGGGGCGCCGGTCGACCACGATCCGGTGTCCGGATCGAAGATGTCGACTGCTTCGACCGGGCCTTGGCCGCCCTCGCCACCGATCACGTAGATCAGCCCGTCGTGAAGGGTGACCGTGTGCGAGTACCGTGGCACGGGCAGGGGCGGCAGCCGCCGCCACTTCCCGGTCGAGGTGTCGAGCACTGCCGAGAAGTCGCTCGCCTCGGTGCGCTGGTCGAGACCGCCGAACATGAACACGCGGTCACCGATCGCGGCCGCCTCGAAGGACGCCATGCCCTCGGGCATCGTCTTGTCGAAGAAGCGCCAGCCTTCCGTGCGGGTGTCGTAGATCTCCACCGTGTCGAGGCGGTCGCCCCGATCACCGGTCATGCCGCCAAAGGCCCAGATCTCGTCGCCGATCACGGCTGTGGCGAAGTCGTCCCGGGGGACGCTCAGTCCCGAGCGACCTTCCCACTCAGGCAGCTCGGGCGCGACCGCCTGATCGAGGGACGAGCCCGACGGGGGCGCTGGCTCCGGGTCGACGCCGGTCGGCTGACCCCCGGAGCAGGCGGCTGCGAAGAGCCCGATCAGGGCGCCGCAGACGCTCACCGCCATCCGCGTCGAGAAGGTCACGCGGTTGGTCCTGGTGCAACCGACCCGGGGCTCGGATCGCCAGAACCGTCGTCGTCGGCCGCCGAAGTCGGTATGTCGATCGCGTGTATCACGTCTCGCTCCTCGGCGAAGTGGCAGGCGGACAGGTGCCCTGACGGGCCGCGGACCACCAGCTGCGGCTCCTCTTTGGCGCACACGTCCTCCGCCTTCCAGCACCGGGTCCGGAAGCGGCATCCCGACGGCGGGTTGGCGGGGCTCGGCACATCGCCCTCGAGCACGATGTGGTCACGGTGTCCACGCAGCCGAGGGTCGGGCACGGGCACTGCCGACAACAGCGCCTGCGTGTACGGGTGCGTCGGGTGCTCGTAGATCTCCATCTCGTCGCCGATCTCGACCACCTTGCCGAGGTACATCACCGCGATCCGGTCGGAGATGTGGCGCACCACCGAGAGGTCGTGTGCGATGAAGACGTAGGAAAGGCCGAGCTCGTCCTGCAACCGCTCGAGCAGGTTGACCACCTGCGCCTGGACCGACACGTCGAGTGCCGACACCGGCTCGTCACAGACGAGGATCTTCGGCCGCAGTGCGAGCGCACGAGCGATGCCGATGCGCTGCCGTTGTCCGCCCGAGAACTGGTGCGGGTAGCGGTTGATGTGCTCGGGGTTGAGACCGACGACGTCGAGCAGGTCCTGGACCGCCTTGCGTCGATCCTGCTTCGGTACGACGTCGGTGTGGACGTCATACGGCTCGCCGACGATGTCTCCCACCGTCATCCGCGGGTCCAGCGAGGAGTACGGGTCCTGCAGGACGATCTGGATGTTGCGCCGCATCCGCCGCAGACCTCGTGCGTCGAGACCTGCCATCTCCTCGCCGAGCAGCTTGATGGAGCCAGCGGTGGGGCGCTCGAGCCCCATCAGGAGACGGCCGAACGTCGACTTGCCGCAGCCGGACTCGCCGACGACGCCGAGCGTCTCGCCGCGCTCGAGCTGGAGGGTGACCCCGTCGACGGCCTGCACATGACCGACAGTGCGTTTGAAGACGATGCCGCGGGTCAGGGGGAAGTGCTTCTTGACGTCTCGGACCTCGAGCACGACATCGTCGCCGGTGTCCTCGGTCACCTGCTCCGTCTCGGTCATGTCGGCACTCATGACTCGAGCACCTCCTCCCAGTAGTGGCAGGCGCTGAGGCGGTTGCCGGGGACCTCGTAGAGCGGTGGCTCGTCGGTCGTGCACCGGTCTCGGGCGAAGGCGCACCTGGGGTGGAAGGAGCAGCCCGGGGGCGGGTCGACCAGGGCGGGCGGCAGACCCTTGATGACCGTGAGGTCCTGACCCTTCTGGTCCACGCGGGGGATCGACTCGAGCAGCGCTTTGGTGTAGGGGTGTGCGGGGCGTTCGTAGATCTCGTAGACGTCCGCCCGCTCGACGGCGTGCCCGGCGTACATGACGCAGATCTTGTCGGCCACGTCGGCCACCACCCCCATGTCGTGCGTGATCAGGATGAGCCCCAACCGCATCTCCCGCTGCAGGTCCGACAGCAATGTCATCACCTGCGCCTGCACGGTCACGTCGAGTGCCGTGGTGGGCTCGTCGGCGATGATGATGTCGGGCTCGAGAGCCAGCGCCATCGCGATCATCACCCGCTGGCGCATCCCGCCGGAGAACTGGTGCGGGAAGCTGTTGATGCGTGCAGGTGCTCCCGGGATGCCCACAAGATCGAGCAGCTCGACCGCCTTGGACTTGGCTTGTGCCCGGCTGGCACCCGCATGCTTGCGATACAGCTCGCCTAGCTGCCAGCCGACGGTGAAGACCGGGTTGAGTGACGAGAGTGCGTCCTGGAAGATGATCGCGATCTTGTTGGCCCGGATGTGGCGACGAGTCTTCTCCTCGAGCTGGAGTAGGTCGACACCGCGGTAGCGCACCTGCCCACCGGTCACCTTCGCCGGCGGGGTGTCGAGAATGCCCATGATGGCCTGGGCGGTGACGGACTTGCCGCATCCGGACTCACCGAGGATGCCCAACGTCTCGCCCTCTCGCAGCGTGAAGCTCACGTTGTTGACGGCATGAGCGATCCCGTCGCGGGTGTGGAACTCCACCTCCAGGTCCTCGACCTCGAGCAGCGGGGCGGAGCCGTCGAAGCTGACCCCACTCAGCGGCGACTTGTTGGACCGTCTCTCGGTCTCGGTCAGGATCTCGCTCATATCATGAACTCCTCATCGAGCGCGGGGATCGAGGGCGTCGCGCAGCGCATCGCCGAGCAGGATGAAGCTCAACACTGTCACGACGATGAAGGCGCACGGGAGGACCAGGAGGTGCCAGAAGCCCGCGAGGGCAAGGTTCTGGCCCTCGGCAACCAACAACCCCCAGGACACGGTGGGCCGCTGGTAGCCGACCCCGAGGAAGGTCAGCGTCGCCTCGGCGCTGATGTAGGCGCCCAGGCCGATGGTGGCCAGCACGATCACCGGCGCGATGCTGTTGGCGAGGATGTGCTTGCGGATGATGAAGAAGTTGGTGGCACCGAGCGCTCGAGCCGCGTCGACGTAGTCCTTCTGCTTGGTCGAGATCACGCTTCCGCGCATGACGCGGGTCAGCGACGTCCAGCCGAACATGGTCAGCACGGCCGTGAGCGTCCAGACGTTGCGGTCGGGGAAGATGGCCAGGAAGACGAGTGCCCCGAGGATGAACGGCAGACCGAAGAAGATGTCGGTGACCCGGCTGATGACGGTGTCGGCGAAGCCACCGACGTAGCCGGCGACCGTCCCCAGCGTCACCCCGACGATCACCGTGCCGATGGTGACAAGGATCGCGACGATGACCGACTTGCCGGTGCCGTAGACCAACGACGACCACATGTCGCAGCCAGCGTTCGTGTAGCCGAACGGATGAGCTGCGCTCGGCTCCACCCGGGCATTCTCTAACCGACAGGCGCCCCTGGCGGTGGGTGAGGTCTCCGCCCACAGCTGAGGCGCGAACGCCATGGACAAGATGACCAGCACCAGGACCGACGAGACCCAGAACACCGGGTTGCGCATGAGCTCGTAGCGGACATCGCCCCACAGGCTGCGGTTCTGGTCACTCCTTGGTTGGGCGTGTTCGTGACCCGCCGAGTCTTGGGCTGCCAGGAAGTCACTCATAGCGGATCCTCGGGTCGAGTGCGGCATACAGGATGTCGACGAGCAGGTTGGCCACCAAGAAGACGACCGTCAGGATCGTGACCACCCCGAGAATGACCGGGGTGTCGTTGGCCTGAATCGCCAAGAACACGAGCTGCCCGACGCCGGGGATGTTGAAGATCCCCTCGGTGACCAGCGCGCCGCCGAGCAGCAACCCGATGTCGATGCCGATGTAGGTCACCACCGGGATCAGCGAGTTGCGCAGTGTGTGCACGCCCACGGTCCGCGAGGAAGTCAAGCCCTTGGCCCGCGCGGTGCGGACGTAGTCGGAGCGGAGGTTCTCGATCAGGCTGGTGCGGGTCAGCCGGGCGATCGCGGCGAGCGAGAAGGCCCCCAGCACAAGGCCGGGCAACATCAGGCTGAGCCAGGGGAACTCGGGGTTGTAGGTGACCGTGAGCATCTGGCCGAGCCACTCGGGCGCCCGCTCGCTGTCGCGCAGGGGCAGCCCGAGCTCGAGACCGATGAAGAGCTGCGCCAGGGTGCCGAACACGAAGACGGGAAAGGCGATCAGCAGCACGGTGGAGAAGCGGACGAAGTTGTCGACGAGCTTGTCCTTGCGCAGGCCTGCCATCACACCGAGGAAGATGCCGACGACAGTCTCGAACACCAGCGCGATCACGGTGAGGCGCACGGTCACCGGGAAGCGCTCGACGAAGAGCTCGGCCACCGAACGTCCGCGGAAGTTGATGCCGAAGTCGCCGGAGGCGTACTGAGCGAGACGGTCGACGAACAGGCGGACGCACGGGTTCCCGGTCTGCTCCAGACAGTCGTCGTCCAGGTTGTAGTTCGCGCGCAGCTGCTCGAGGATCGCCTCCGGCGGTGCGTTCTCGCCGAAGAGCGCGCGGACGGGGTCACCGACGATCTGGATCGTCAGCACGCTGAGGACGTGCAGCAGGAAGAGGGTGCCCAAGATGACGGGGATGAACTGGACCAGCCGTCTGGCTACATAGCGCCCCATGCACGCGATCCTCTCCGATTACACCTTTGCTGGCAACGGTGCGGGGGCCGGACCAAGATGGCCCGACCCCCGGCACCGGAACGGTCGGTGCGCCCTACCGTCAGCGGGCTGTCACTGGCTGACGGTGATCTCGCCGAAGGCGATCTCGCCATCGCCGACGTCGTAGCGAACGTCGCCAACGCTGTCCGAGGCCGCGATCGCCGTCGTACCACTCCACATCGGGATGATCGGCATCTCTTCGAGCGCGATGTCACCGGCCTGCGCGTAGAGCTCGAAGCTCTCCTCGAGGGTGGCTGCTTCGTCACCCTGGACGACCAGGTCGTCGAACTCCGGGTTGGAGTAGCCGGTGTAGTTGGAGTCACCGCCGGTACCCACGATGGGACGCAGGTAGTTCTCCGGCGACGGGTAGTCCAGCGACCAGCCGAGTCGGAACGGGCCGGTGAACTCCTCCCCGTCGAGCAGCTCGAGATACTGCGCCCACTCGGTCGACTTGAGCTCGTAGTCGATACCCAGGTTCTCCTGGATCTGGCGGGCAGCGGCTTCGGTCCACAGCTCATGTCCGGAGTCCGCGTTGAAGTACAGCTCCAGCGTGAAGCTGCTCGGGTCGACCCCCGACTCCTCCAACAGATCCTTGGCACGCTGGGGATCGTAGGTGCAGAACTCACACGCATCGTCACGAGAGCCGGGAATCGGCGGCGTCACGATGTCGGTAGACGCGTCGGCGAGGCCGTTGAGGACCTTTTCGATGATCAGCTCACGGTCGATCGAGAGCGAGATCGCCTGCCGCAGCTGCTCGTTGTCGTACGGCGCCTCCTTGGTGGGGAACCCGAGGTAGGTCAGGGACGCGGTCGGCTCCTCGAGAATTGCGTCAGCCAGCTCACCTTTCGCTTCGAGATAGATCTCGGGAGCGACGTTGAGGACGTCGACACCACCGTTCTGGTAGTCGCGGTACGCGGCAGTCGGGGCGGTGAACATCTTGAACTCGATGGTGTCGGCGTTGGCCGGCAGCTCACCTTGGTAGTCGGCCCACTTGGTGACAGTGATGCCCTGGTCATGCATCCACTTGCCGTCCATCTGGTACGGACCGGTGCCGATCGGGCTCTCGTTGCAGGCCTTGATGTCGTCGATGCACTCCTGCGCGATCGGTGCGAATGCGGGTGCGTAGCTCATCTGCTGTCCGAACTGGGAGAACGGACCGCTCAGCGTCACCTCGAAGGTTTGGTCGTCCACAGCCTTCAGGCCGGACATCTCCGGGCCCTTGCCGGCGCCCTCGATGCGGGCCATGAACCCAGCCGTCGCCTGCGCGTTCTTCGGGTTCTGTGAGTAGTTCCAGGCTCGGAGGAAGGCGTCGGAATCGACCGGCTCACCGTTGTGGAACATGAGCCCTTCCTTCAGCGTCACGGTCCACACGGTCTGGTCGTCGTTGGGCTCGATGCTCTCGGCCATGCCGTCGAAGATGAGCTCACCGGTCTCGAAGTCGGTGCTCACCAGCGGGTCGTTGACCATCTTGAGCACTGCGCTGCACTCGGACTCGTAACAGTTCGAGGCTGGGGCGAGGAACGTGGGCTCAGTCAGGTCGGCGGAGTAGCTGCCACCCGGCTCGCCGGTCGGCTCTCCACTTGGGTTGCCACCGGGGTCATCGGTGGTGCCTCCGCCACCGCCACACGCCGTGAGTCCAAGCGCAAATGCTGCCGCGACAGCGGTCACTCGGAAGTGGGTCTTGATGCGCATCCGTCCTCCTACTTTTCCTACAGGTCTCACCCGAAGTTGCTTGCGAACGTCCATCTTGTCGGCGGCGCTCATCGCTGACAACCGGCACCCGAGTCATTGTTACCTGACTGTGCTGAGCGACGTCGGCTGCGATCGCACCTACCGACGGGCTCCGAGTGCGCCGTACTGTCGGTCTATGAGCGCCCAGCCGGGTCCCGACACGGCCGTGTCAGCCGACCCCGAGCACGATCCGACAGCGGCATACGCTCTCGATCCCGCGGTCGTACGTCGACTGACGACGCGCATCGTGTCGACGACGGGCGAGTCCCAGCTGTCGACCGCGCCGTTCACCGGCCAGCCGATCGCGTCGCTCCCGCTGTCGAGTCCCGACGACGTTGCCGCGGCTGCGGTGCGAGCGCGCAGGGCGCAGCGGTCATGGGCCACGGGCTCGATCGAGCTGCGAGCGCAGCTGCTGCTGCGTCTTCACGACCTCGTGCTCGACCGGCAGGACGAGATCCTCGACCTGATCCAGTGGGAGTCGGGCAAGTCGCGCAAGCATGCCTTCGAAGAGGTGGCGCACGTCGCGATGACAGCGCGATACTACGCGCGCTCGGCGCACCGCCACCTTGCGCCGAGCCGTCGTCTCGGGCTCTACCCAGGGATCACCCGCGTCGACGTGAACCGTCATCCCAAGGGGGTTGTCGGGATCATCTCGCCGTGGAACTACCCCCTCACGATGGCACTGGCAGACGGCCTGCCGGCATTGCTGGCCGGCAACGCGGTGGTCCACAAGCCAGACTCGCAGACGCCCGTGACGGCGCTCCTGGGGATCGAGCTGCTGAGCGAGGCGGGAATGCCCGCCGACCTGTGGCTGCCGGTGTACGGCGAGGGCTCTGTCGTCGGCACGGCGATCATCGACAACGTCGACTATGTGTGTTTCACCGGCTCGACCAGGACCGGCCGCGGCGTCGCGACCCGGGCCGCCGACCGCATGATCGGTGCGTCACTCGAGCTCGGTGGCAAGAACCCCATGCTGGTGCTCCGGGACGCTGACCTGGACCGCGCGGCCGAGGGTGCCGTGCGTGCCTGCTTTGCCTCTGCCGGCCAGCTCTGTGTCTCCATGGAGCGGCTGTATGTCGCCGATCAGGTGTACGAGCCGTTCATGAGACGCTTCGTGCGGCGCACCGAGGCGATGGAGCTCTCTGCTGCCTTCGACTACTCCGCTGACATGGGCTCGCTGATCTCGATCGCCCAGCTCGACACGGTCTCCCGCCACGTCGAGGACGCCCGCGCCAAGGGGGCGACTGTCGTCACGGGAGGTCGCGCCCGACCGGACCTCGGGCCGCTGTTCTACGAGCCGACCGTGCTCACGGGTGTGCGACCAGGGATGTCGTGCTTCGCCGACGAGACGTTCGGACCCGTGGTGTCGGTCTACCGCTTCACCGACGAGCATGACGCCGTCGACCGCGCCAACGACGGCACCTACGGACTCAACGCGAGCATCTATACCCGCGACGGTGCTCGTGGTCGGGCGCTCGCGGGCCGGATCCGGTGTGGAACCGTCAACGTCAACGAGGCGTACGGCGCGACGTTCGCGTCCGTGGATGCCCCCATGGGTGGCATGCGCGAGTCGGGCCTCGGCCGGCGGCAAGGTGCCGAGGGGATCCACCGGTACACCGAGTCGCAGGCCGTGGCGACGCAGCGGCTCCTCCCGATGCGGCCCGTGCTGGGGATGTCCGAGGAGACATACACCAAGGCGCTGACGGCGACCCTGCGGTTGATGAAGAAGGCCCGCCGCCCATGACACCCGACTACGACGTCGTGGTCGTCGGCTCCGGGTTCGGCGGGTCGGTCACCGCCCTCCGACTCGTCGAGAAGGGGTACCGGGTGGGGGTCATCGAGGCCGGGGCACGCTTTGACGAGTCGTCGTACCCGAAGAACTCATGGGACCTGAAGAAGTTCCTCTTCGCACCGGACATCGGCTGCTACGGCATCCAGCGCATCAACATGCTCAAGGACTGCCTGATCCTGTCCGGCGCCGGCGTCGGAGGTGGCTCGCTCGTCTACGCCAACACCTTGTACGAGCCGCTCGACGCGTTCTACCGCGATCCGTCGTGGGGCCACATCACCGACTGGCGAGACGAGCTGGCGCCGTACTTGGACCAGGCGAAGCGGATGCTGGGTGTCGTCCCCAACCCCACCATGACCCCCAGCGATGAAGTCATGCGGCAGGTGGCGGAGGAGATGGGCGTCGGCGACACGTTCCACCCGACACCCGTCGGAGTGTTCTTCGGGTCGCCGGGCCGGACGGTGAAGGATCCCTACTTCGGAGGGGTGGGGCCCGACCGTGCCGGGTGCATCGAGTGCGGCGAGTGCATGACGGGCTGTCGCCGCAACGCCAAGAACACGCTGACGAAGAACTACCTGTTCCTCGCCGAGCAGGCCGGCGCTGACGTGCATCCGTTGACCACGGTGACGGAGGTCCGCCCCCTCGACGCCGGCGGCTATCAGGTGGCGACGCGGCCGACCGGCGCGAAGCCTCTCAAGTCCCGACGCGGGGGCGGCCGCTTCACGGCTGAGCACGTGGTCTTCGCGGCGTCGGCCCTGGGGACGCAGCGACTGCTGCACACCATGCGCGACCGGGAGGTGCTCCCGCGGGTGTCCGAACGGCTGGGATACCTGACGAGGACGAACTCCGAGTCGATCCTCGGCGCGGTCGCGTCGGGGCGTGATGTCGACTACAGCCAGGGCGTCGCCATCACCTCGTCGTTCCACCCGGACGAGCACACCCACATCGAGCCCGTGCGCTACGGCAAGGGCAGCAACGTCATGAGCCTGCTCCAGACGGTGCTGACCGACGGTGATGCGGACGTCGAGCGGTGGAAGGTCTGGCTCAAGGAGATGTGGCGGCAGAGACGCTCCGTCCGCGGCCGGTACGACGTGTGGCACTGGTCGGAGCGGACCGTCATCGCCCTCGTCATGCAGACCCTAGACAACTCGATCACGACGTACACCCGTCCCACCAAGGCGGGGCGGCGCAAGCTGACCTCTCGCCAGGGTCATGGCGATCCGAACCCCACCTGGATCCCCCTCGCCAACCAGGCGGCGCGACTGATGGCGCGGATCGTGAAGGGGACCCCGGGGGGCACCATCGGTGAGCCCTTCAGCCGGCCGCTGACCGCACACTTCATCGGCGGGTGCACGATCGGTGACTCACCAGAGACCGGCGTGGTCGATCCCTACCACCGCGTCTACGGCCACCCAGGTCTGCACATCGTCGACGGCTCGGCGATCTCGGCCAACCTCGGCGTCAACCCGTCCCTGACCATCACGGCACAGGCGGAGCGTGCGATGTCGTTGTGGCCGAACAAGGGGGAGGGTGACGCTCGTCCCGAGCTCGGGACGACGTACCGGCGCATCTCACCGATCACCCCGAACAGTCCGGTCGTCCCCGAGGGAGCGCCCGCGGCGCTGCGCCTGCCCATCGTCTCGATCACCTGATCCTACGGAAGGTTCAGACGCCAAGATCCGACAAGTGGCGCTGTCCTGGCGACGCGAGCGCCGGATGCTTGGGTCGGACTCCGGCGCGGTTACGCCTTGGCCGCAGACATCTGGGGCGTGGATAGACTGACCGCTCCGGTCTGACGCGACAGGGGACCGCCGAAGCAAAGGGGCCTGGGCTTGACCACTGAGCACGACCTGGTCCTCGTCGTCGACTGCGGTGCCCAATACGCGCAGCTGATCGCCCGTCGAGTGCGCGAGGCAAGGGTCTACTCCGAGATCGTCCCGCACACCATGCCCGTCGCTGAGATGATGGCCCGCGGGCCGACGGCGATCATCCTCAGTGGCGGCCCGTCCTCCGTCTACGCCCCGGGGACGCCTCAGCTCGACAAGAGCATGTTCGAGTCCGACGTCGCGATGTTCGGCATCTGCTACGGCTTCCAGGCCATGGCGCTCGCGCTGGGAGGCGACGTCCGCCGTACCGCCATGTCGGAGTTCGGCCGCACGCAGGTCGACATCGTCGAGGCCGGCACGTTGCTGGCAGGTCTGGATCCCGGCAACCGCGTCTGGATGAGTCACACCGACGCCGTGGCCGTGGCGCCGGCCGGGTTCACGTCGCTCGCCTCCACAGCGGGTGCCCCGATCGCCGCGTTCGAGTCACTCGACCGGCGGGCTGCCGGCGTGCAGTGGCACCCCGAGGTCATGCACACCGAGCACGGCCAGCAGGTGATCGAACACTTCCTCGTAGACATCGCGGGCTGCCGGCAGACCTGGACGATGGTCAATGTCGTCGAGGAACAGGTCGACAAGGTCCGGGCCGAGGTCGGTGACAAGCAGGTGATCTGCGCGCTGTCCGGCGGCGTCGACTCCGCGGTGGCGGCGGCGCTCGTGCAGCGCGCCATCGGCGACCAGCTCGTGTGCGTCTTCGTCGACCACGGCCTGCTGCGCAAAGGCGAGGCCGAGCAGGTGGAGCGGGACTACGTCGCGGCGACCGGTGTCGACCTGCGCGTGGTCGACGCAGCCAAGACGTTCGTGTCCGCGCTGGAGGGCGTCAGTGACCCCGAGCAGAAGCGCAAGATCATCGGGCGCGAGTTCATCCGCTGCTTCGAGTCAGCGGCTCGCGAGATCGTCGCCGAAGCGGGTGAGACAAGTGGAGGCCCGGTGGAGTATCTCGTCCAAGGCACGCTCTACCCCGACGTCGTAGAGTCGGGCGGCGGAGCCGGGGCGTCGAGCATCAAGTCGCACCACAACGTCGGCGGCCTGCCGGACGACCTCCAGTTCACGTTGATCGAGCCGCTGCGGACGCTGTTCAAGGACGAGGTACGCCGGGTCGGCGTCGAGCTGGGGCTGCCTCGGGAGATCGTCCAGCGCCATCCCTTCCCCGGTCCGGGGTTGGCCATCCGCATCGTCGGCGCGGTGACCGAGGATCGGCTCACCATCCTGCGTGAGGCCGATGCGATCGCCCGCGTGGAGATCACCAACGCCGGGCTCGACGACGAGATCTGGCAGTTCCCTGTCGTGCTGCTGGCCGACGTACGCTCCGTCGGCGTCCAAGGTGACGGCCGCACTTACGGACATCCCGTCGTCCTGCGCCCGGTGTCGTCGGAGGACGCGATGACCGCCGACTGGTCCCGCCTGCCGTATGACGTGATCGAGCGCATCTCGACCCGCATCACCAACGAGGTACGCGAGATCAACCGCGTGACGCTCGATGTGACGAGCAAACCGCCCGGCACGATCGAGTGGGAGTAGGCAACCGCACGCATGCCCTACGCTGCGCGCAACCCGAACAACCCAGGCTCCCGCCCTCGGGCTGCGGGGTGTCAGCTCCGCTGACCAGGGGTGACCCGCTGCGCGTTTACGGTGGTCGTCCCCTACCAAGGAGGCGGCATGGGACTGGTCAGCGACAGCTTCAGCGGAACCCTCGAAGGCCACACGATCACCGTCGAGGCACGAACGGGACCCATCGCCGGTCGCTTCGCCTTGAAGGTGGACGGCGAGGTCCAGGACGCGATCAAGGCGGTGAATGGCGAGTACTGGCTCGATGGCCAGCTTGGTAATGCCCGCTCACGCGACCAGAACGTGCGGCCGTGCGTTGCTCGCTTCATGTGGCAGACGGGTGGTCGAGTCGAGCAGCCCACGGCATACGCCGCCTCATCCAGATCGATCCCGTCCACCGTTCTCATGTGCCTGACAGGCGGAAGTCGGGACGAACGCCGCACGGTGCGGGTTGGAGGTTGCCGTTGGCCATCCCAGTTGGGGCAGTGCGACTGAAACGGAAGACACGCCGGAGAGCGGGAAGCCTGCGGTGGTTGACTCACCCGGGTGTGCGGACCACACTGGCGGTCCGAAGGGCGGAGTACGCCAAGACCAGGAGGTCCGCATGGATTCGCGCACGTACGCCAAAGTCATGGGAGTCGTCATCGTGCTCATCGGTGTCGGCGGTCTGGTGCTGGGGGAGAAGAGGCTCTTAGGCGTCCTCAATATCGACATCGCCGAGGACATCGTGCACCTCGTCACCGGCGGTCTGATGGCCGTGGTTGGCTTCCGCGGTTCGGACAGCGCCGTCCGCTCGGTGGTCGGAGGACTGGGCATCGTGTACCTGTTGGTCGGCGTACTCGGCTTCATGGTGCCCGACATGTTCGGGTTGCTGCCGAACGAGTACGAGATCGTGCTGGACAACCTCATTCACCTGACGCTAGGCGTGCTCGGCATCGCGATCGGCTTCTTCATCGGCCGGCCGGCCGGCCGACGAGCGACCTCCTAGCCAGCAGACGCGTGGCTGGGTGCTCCAGCTCGGCTAGCGGGGGCCGCTCTCGCCGACGCGCGAGGCAGCAGGGTCACTGCGGTGACCGTCACCCAGGTCGACGCGAAGACCACGCTGGTCAGCACGTCGCTGAGGTGATGGGCTCCCTCGTACATGCGGGAGACCACCACGAGGAGCGGAAGCGGCAACAGCAACGGGGTCACCCACCAGCGCACGGCCTGCGCATACGTCCAGACCAGGACGACGACCACTCCGACCAATGCGGTCGCTGCCCCCACGTGTCCTGACGGGAAGCTGTGCACAGGGTCGAGTCCCTGGTCGAGGATCCTCACCGCCGGACGCGGTCTGAGCACGGCGTCCGCGGCAAGGATATACATCCCAGAGACTCCGGTCGTGGTCAGCACTACGAAGAGCGCGGGACGGATGGTCCGTTGCCAGGCCGCGGCAACGAGAGCGATGGTCGGGACAGCCACGAGCACTGTGCTGGTGTCGCCGAGCAGGCTGAACCACTCGGCGACCTGATTCAGCGACGACGTGCGCTCGTCGACGACCCAGCGGGCCAGCTCCTTGTCCGTGGAGCCGACCGAGCCCTTTAGCGGGCCGGTGAGGAGCCGCCCGAGACCGACGACAAGGCCGAGCAGGATTGCCCATGCGAGCACGAGGATCCCCGCGCGCGCCAGCCAGCTGCGGTGTGCAACGAGCTCGGACCTCGCTGGGGTGGTGTCTGCGGGCATGACGGCCAGTGTCCTCCCTCCGCCACTTTCATGCGCCGTCGCGAACGCAGCGGCGCCGGGCTAGCAAGACAGGGCTGCTTGGACGGTGGACAGCGGTGCGGTATACGATCGCCGTATGACGATGAAAACGACGACAACCGATGCTGCGATGGACGAGGCAGCCGCGATGGCCGCGGCGGCGTGCATGTTTCGCAGTCTCGGCGATCCCACTCGACTGGCGATCTTGCGTCACTTGGCACTGGGCGAGCATCGGGTCGTCGATCTCACGGCCCACCTCGGGCTGGCCCAGTCCACGGTGTCGGCGCACCTCGCATGCCTGCGTGACTGCGGGCTCGTCGCGTCCCGGCCCGCGGGCCGAGCGTCGGTGTACTCGCTGACCTACGCCGAAGCCCTGATGGACCTCTTCGCCGCCTCCGAGCGCATTCTCCAACTCACCGGCGAGGCCGTCACCCTGTGCCCGAACTTCGGCACCAAGACGCTCCAGGACGCCTGATGAGCTCATCACCGCAGGGCGCGACGGCGACCCTGACCAAGGAGGACCGGGACCGGCTGGGTCGGCGGACACAGCTGCTTGCCGGAGCCTCCGTGGCCTACAACCTCGTCGAGGCGGTCATCGCGGTCACCGCAGGGCTGATCGCTGGATCCGTCGCCCTCGTCGGTTTCGGCCTCGACTCGACGGTCGAGGTAGCGAGCGGCCTCATCATCGTGTGGCAGTTCCGTCACGCGATGCCGGAGACCCGTGAGCGCCAGGCGTTACGGCTGATGGCGCTGGCGTTCTTCGCCCTCGGCGCCTACGTCGCTGTCGAGTCGGTGCGTGCCCTTGTCGGCGGCAGCGAACCAGACCCATCACCGGTCGGCATCACCCTCGCCGCCGTGTCCTTGCTCATCATGCCGTTCCTGTCGTGGGCGCAACGCCGTACAGGCAGGGCCCTCGGCTCGCGCACGGTGGTCGCCGATTCCACCCAGACTCTCCTGTGCACCTACCTGTCCGCCGTCCTGCTGGTCGGCCTCGTCCTCAATGCGACGCTCGGCTGGTCCTGGGCCGACCCTGTCGCCGGGCTCGTCATCGCGGCGGTGGCGGTCAGGGAAGGGTTGGATGCCTGGCGTGGTGAAGGCTGTGCCTGCGGCCAGATCGTCGTCGACATTCCCGCAGGCCACGGATCTCGCTGCGAAGACACCGGCAGCGACGACTGCTGTGCAACAGTTCGAGTGGTGGAGCACTGATGGGTGCTGGACCCTCGCACGGTACGGCGACCGGGCAGCACCGCAAACCGGCTGGTCGCCGTACTCGGGGTGACGTTGACGGTCATGGTCGCCGAGGTGATCGGTGGGCTGCTGTCTGGGTCGCTCGCATTGCTCGCGGACGCCGGGCACATGCTGACCGACGCCGCCGGAATCACGATGGCTCTCTTGGCATCTACTCTCGCTGGCCGTCCGGCGACGCTGGAACGCACCTTCGGCTACCAGCGTGCCGAGATCCTGGCCGCAGTCATCAACGCCCTGCTGTTGTTCGCCGTCGCCGCGTTCGTGCTCGTCGAGGCGGCCAGACGTCTCAGCAGCCCTCCCGATGTGTCCTCCACGCTGATGCTGACGGTGGCCGCCGTCGGGCTGGTTGCGAACGCAGGGTCCTTGTTGCTGCTTCGTGGCGCCCAGGCTGACTCGTTGAACGTCCGCGGCGCGTACCTGGAAGTCCTGGGCGACCTGCTTGGGTCGGCCGCCGTCGTCATCGCCGCCCTCGTGATCGCCACGACCGGCTTCCTCCGGGCCGATGTCATCGCGTCCGCGCTGATCGGTCTGATGATCCTGCCGCGAACGTGGAGGTTGCTGCGTGAGGCAATCGACGTGCTGTTGGAGGCGACCCCCAAGGGAGTCGACCTGGTGGAGGTCCGCGACCACATGACAGCCGTCCCCGGGATCGTCGATGTCCACGACCTGCATGCCTGGACCATCACCAGCGGCGTCCCCGTCCTGTCGGCGCATGTCGTCGTCGCCGACGAAGAGTTCACCCACCACGCCCGCTGCCTCATCTTGGACCGGCTCACAGAGTGCCTCTCCGGGCACTTCGACGTGTCCCACTGCACGTTTCAGCTCGAGACCATCGACCATCGTGACCACGAGGCCAGCTACCACAGATAGCGCGTCATCCGGCTCGTCGTGCTCCTCAACGCCATCGACAACCCCGTCCTGCGGCTGCTGAGGGTTGAGCCCAAGGACGAGATCACCTCGGCCTTCACGCGCGAGGAGGTCGCGGCGGCCCACAAGTGGGTCCGCCCGTTGCCGACTCCTGCACAATGCTCTGACGACTATGCAGAGCCGTGGCGCCCACCCGGGACGGGTCGTCGATGAGCCGGAACGGTCCTAGGGGTGGTGGCGCTCGAAGACGTCCTCGAGGAGCTGGTGGGGGAGATCCGCGACGCCGCACATGCAGGCTCACTCTGGTCACCGGCGAAGAAGGACTGACGACTTGTTCCGGCGGACTCTATGACAAGTCGATCAAACCCGGTTCTGCTGCTTGGCCGAGTCGGGCGCAGCCTTCTCGCCTGCGGCTGTCTCGGACGGTGGCGTGGGTGGCCTGCGCAGGAGAACCGCAGCAGCAACGGCGCCGACGACCGCGATGACGGCGGCACCGAGGAATGCTGCTGAGAACCCCTCGGTCAGGGCGGTCGGCTCGCCGAGCTGGTCGGCACCTTGGGCCGCTGCCAGTGCTGTCATCGCCGCCAGGCCGAGTGCTGACCCGACCTGGTAGCTGGTGTTGACGATCCCCGCGGCCAGGCCGCCCTCCTCCGGGCGGGCGCTGGAGATCGCCGTGCCCAACGATGGGATGAAGGCGAGCGACATGCCCAGCGCAGCGACCAGGGATGCCGGCAGCACATCGACCCAGAAGGAGCCTTCCGGGCGGACCAACGACAGCCAGCCCATTCCGGCCGCCAGCACGAGGAGCCCGGTCACGATCACCTTTGGCCCGAACCGTCCGATGGCCGTAGGCGCCAGCGCGATCATGCCGATCATGATAAGGACGGTCATCGGCAAGAGGGCGGCTCCGCTGGGGAAGGCGCTGTAGCCAAGGACTTGCTGCAGATACAGGTTGAGGAAGAACCACATCGGGATCCAGGCCGCTCCGAGCAGCAGCTGGGTGAGGTTGGCGGCGGCAAGGTTGGGCGTCTTGAAGATCCCCAACCGCATCAGCGGCTCACGCCGTGCGTTCTGGATGGCGACGAAGACGACGAGGAGCACTGCCGCAACGGCGAGCACGAGCCAGGTCTGTCCGGCGTCCCAGCCGACCTCGGGTGCTTGCACGATCGCGAACACGGCCGCGGCGAGACCGCCTGTCACGGTGAGCGCGCCGAACACGTCGACACCGCCGCGACGTCCCGCGCCCCCGGCCGGCATGACGGCCGGCACCGCGGCCAGGACGGCGACTGCGATCGGGACATTGATGTAGAACACCCACGGCCAGCTGACGTACTCGGTGATCACCCCACCGAGGAAGACACCGGCCGTCCCGCCAGCCGGCGCGGCTGCGCCATAGAGCGCCAGCGCCTTGGTCAGCTCTCGTGGGTCGCTGCCGAAGAGCATCATCAGCAGCGTCAGCGCGGATGGAGCGATCAACGCCGCGCCCCCTCCCTGGACGGCGCGGCCCACCAGCTCGACGCTGACGGTGTCGGCCATCCCGGCGACGACCGATCCGACGATCAGCAGGGCCCAGCCGGTGCTGAAGACGCGCCGGGCACCGAACAGGTCGGACAGTCTGCCGCCGAGGAGCAGCAGACCGCCCAGGGTGACGACGTACGCGTTGAAGACCCAGGACAGGTTCTCCTGCGAGAAGCCGAGATCGACCTGCATCTCAGGAAGTGCGACACCGATGATCGAGGTGTCCATGATGACCATGAACTGAGCCGCGGCAATCACTGCCAGCCCGAGCCACCTGCGTGTGGTCGGCGGGGTAGTGCGACCGGACATCGATGTCCTCCTTGGAACTGAGTGGACGGGGAGTTGCATGATTTCGTGAATACCATAGGGGGGTATAGTACAAATCACAAGGATGAGGCATAAAGGGCCGCACGCTCTTCGCGGACTTCAAGGCCAGGACCCTGAGACCACTGACCCCTGACAAGTTGACGACCGCCCTGCCCACGGCATGACTGAATCCAAGGTCCCTGGGTACTCACGGCTCTGGGACCGCTGCGAATCGACGAACGGAAGGCGCGTGATCCGATGCCGATCGCTGTCCATTCGCGGGAAGTGCGTGCTCGGACGATGACGGCGCCGATGGCACAGATCGGGCTGGGATCTGACGCTTCGCTGATCCGGGTAGCATCCGTCCCGGCTGGCCATGTGTACGTCCAGCACCTCACGCATCCCACTGTGGATGACAGGGTCCGCCGGCTCGACGACCCGAGACCGGCAGGTGAGGTCACGGTCCCAGGTCAATGGTGGCCGCCGGCAATGCTCTCGGCGGACTGGGTTCGAGCGCAC
The DNA here is from genome assembly GCA_013821195.1 of Propionibacteriales bacterium. GTDB lineage: Bacteria > Actinomycetota > Actinomycetes > Propionibacteriales > Nocardioidaceae > JACDHG01. The sequence goes on along the minus strand of JACDHG010000002.1, from coordinate 24,597 downwards.
CACGCCGAGTTCGACGTCTTCCACGTGCACTTCGGGTTCGATGCATTGGACGTACGCGACCTCATCGAGCTGGTGGAGACGCTGCGGCGGCTGGGGAGACCGCTCGTCTACACCGTTCATGACCTACGCAACCCCCACCACCTCCTCCCGGGTGAGCATGACGCGCATCTCGACGTACTCATCCCGGCAGCCGACGCGCTGATCACGCTCACCCCGGGAGCGGCCGCGGCGGTGGCTCACCGATGGGGGCGACGACCGCTGGTGCTGCCGCATCCGCATGTGGTCGACCCGGACCGGATGCAGTCGCCGCGCCCGCGTGCATCGAAGTTCGTCGTGGGTGTGCACGCCAAGAGTGTCCGAGCGAGCATGGACCCCCTGCCAGTCGTCCGCTTGCTGGCCGAGGAGATCGCACTGTTGCTCGATGCGCGACTGCAGGTCGACATCCATCCTGACGTCTACGACACCGGCGGAGCCCGGTATGACGCTGAGCTCGTGGGGTATCTGCGCGCCGCCTCGGCGCGAGGCGAGATCGACCTGCGAGTGCACGACTGCTTCAGCGATGCCGAGCTTTGGGACTACCTGCAGAGCCTCGACGTGTCAGTGCTGCCCTACCGGTTCGGCACGCACTCGGGATGGCTGGAGGCCTGCTACGACCTCGGCACTGCCGTCGTTGCTCCGAGCTGCGGCTACGTCGCTGAGCAGCGCCCTTGCCTGCCCTACAGACACGACGAGTCAGGTCTGGACTCGGCATCGTTGCGGGCAGCGATCCGGACCGCGTACGACACGCGACCGCAGTGGCGCGCGCGGGTGCATGAGCGGTTGCAGGAGCGGGAGCAGATCGCCGCTGCGCACCGACGCGTGTACGACGACGTGCTGCAATGACCCGGCCACTACGGGTCGCATTCATCGGGTCTGCCCGCTTCCCGATCCATCAGCCGTTCGCCGGCGGTCTCGAGGCGCATACGTGGGCGATGGTGCGCGGCCTGCAGCGACGAGGCCATGCGGTCACAGTCTTCGGAGGAGCTGACTGCGATCCCGACCTGAACGTCGAGCAGATCATCGCGGCGCGACCGCAGATCAGCGACGCCGCCAGAGCAGACGTGAGCATGAGCGAAGACGGGTGGCTGGAGGAGCACCACGCCTACCTCGGGCTGATGCTCGACCTGGCAGCCAGCGATGACTTCGACATCGTGCACAACAACTGCCTGCATCATCTACCGATCGCGATGGCGCGGATGATCCCCGTGCCGATGGTCTGCACGCTTCACACCCCTCCGACCCCGTGGCTGGAGTCTGCCGTCCAGGTCGGTCCGTGCCCGGTGACCTTCGCGGCCGTGAGCGCGCACACGGCACGGGCCTGGCGTTCCCAGATCCCGTCGATCCGCGTCATCGCGAACGGTGTGGACCCTGATGTGTGGCAGCGCGGCCCCGGGGGAGGTCCGCTGCTTTGGTCGGGACGGTTGGTGCCGGAGAAGGGCGCCGATCTGGCCATCCGAGCGGCTCGCCTGGTCGGGCTGCCATTGGACATCGTCGGGCCGGTCAGCGACAACGACTACTTCTCCACGTGCATCGCGCCGTTGCTGGGTGGTGATGTGCGCTATCTCGGGCACCTGGACCACACCGACCTCGCGCGGCTGACCGGCGCAGCCAGCGTCTCAGTCGTGACACCACGCTGGGACGAGCCGTACTGCCTCGTCGCCGCCGAGGCATTGTCGTGCGGTACGCCGGTGTGCGGCTTCGCCCGCGGGGCGCTGCCCGAGCTGCTGGACGGGCAAAGCGCCGTCCTGGTCGAGCCGGACGACGTCGACGCCCTGGCCGCTGCGCTGCTACACGCGACACGACTCTCACGCGACGCCGCCCGCACCCACGCGCTGGCTCACTGCTCGCAGGACCTGATGATCGACCGGTACGAGAGCCTCTACGCCGAGCTGGTCGCGTGATCGGCTACTACGTCCACCACGTGGGCCTCGGTCACCTGCAACAGGCGAGATGCATCGCAGCCCACATCTCCGACGACGTCACCGGACTGTCCTCGCTGGCCCGCCCGGTCGACTGGCTCGGGGACTGGATCCAGCTGCCCCGCGACGATGCGGACGGCCGCGCCGTGGACCCCACCGCGCACGGACAGCTGCACTGGGCGCCACTGGGGGGCAGGGGGCTGCGAACACGGATGGCGGCGATAGCCGCATGGGTCCACCGCGCCGGCCCGGCCGCGCTCGTCGTGGATGTCTCCGTCGAGGTCACCGCTCTCGCACGCCTGCTGGGGATCCCCGTGGCCAGCATGATCCTGCCCGGGACGCGCCATGACGCTGCCCACCGGCTGGGCTGGTCCCTGGCAGACGTGCTGCTGGCCCCGTGGCCGCTGGACCTGTCCACAGATCTGCTGGGCGGCGCCCAGACATGGGCGGCGAAGATGCTGCACGTCGGGGCCTTCTCCCGATTCGACGGACGACGCCGCACCGCCAAGGGCGGTGACACGCGCAGTGTCGTTGTCCTTCGAGGTTGTGGCGGGTCGAGCCTGGGAGACCAGGATCTGCGCGAGGCCGAGGCGGCGACGCGCGCATGGAGGTGGACGGTGCTTGGCGGCCCCGCTGGCCGCTGGGTGGACGATCCCTGGGAGATCCTCTGCAGTGCCGACGTCATCGTCACCCACGGGGGACTGAACGCGCTGGCCGAGGTCGCCGCCGCGCGCCGCCCTGCCATTGTCGTCCCCGAGCCCAGGCCACACGACGAGCAGGTGACGACCGCCAGGGTCCTCGGGTCCGCTGGGCTTGTCATCGCGGTCACCCGGTGGCCAGCTGCCCGCGAGTGGCCGGCGCTGCTGGCCGAGGCACGCCGGTCGGGCGGCAACTGGACGACGTGGTCGTCAGGCCACGGCGCCCAGCGGGCCGCGGACGCCATCGAGTCACTCGCAGCGAGACACGAGCGAGCGTGTCTGCCGTGCGCGTCGCCGTCGTAACCCCTGTCGCCGGTCGCCATGACCATCTTCGGCGGCAACGACACGGCCTACTCGCTGGGACCCGGCCCCCCGATCTGCACGTCGTTGTCGCGATGGACGACCCAGCAGTCAGGGACGTCCTGAGTGTGCACCGCCCCTGCCCCGACGTCGTCGACCTCCCGTGCTCACACCGCCGCCTGCCACTCGCCCAAGCGCGTAACCTCGGAGCGGTGCGGGCGCTCATCGCGGACGCTGACCTGTTGGTGTTCCTCGACGTCGACTGCATCCCCGGTGCTCAGATGCTGCAGCGGTACGCCGAACACGCCAGCGGGGCGGCAGCACCAAGCCTGCTGTGCGGACCGGTCGCCTACCTTCCGCCGCCCCCGCCCCAGGGGTATGACGAGAATGGGCTCGCGGCTATCGGACAGCCGCATCCCGCACGACCCGTACCACCCGAGACCGGAGTGATCCCCAACGGTGACCACCACCTGTTCTGGTCCCTGTCGTTCGCCGTGCACCGGTCGTTGTGGCGGGACCTCGGTGGCTTCTGCGAGGACTACGAAGGGTACGGCTGCGAGGACACGGACTTCGGTCAGATCGCCGCGCGGCACGAGGTGCCGCTCACCTGGCTCGGTGGCGCCTGGGCCTACCACCAGCACCACCCCACGACCGATCCACCTGTCGAGCACATCGAGGACATCCTCCGCAACGCCGTCATCTTCTTCCGACGTTGGGGCTGGTGGCCGATGAGTGGTTGGTTGGACGCCTTCGCGCGACAAGGACTCATCCGCTACGACGAAAGGACACAGCGGTGGATCCTCGTCGACCCGAGGTGAGTCGGCTCCAGCACGTCCTCCGTTGTCTCGTCTGGACGGAGAATCGTCCTCGGGTGGCGACGCTCGACTGGGGCCTGTTCAGGGCGGGCTCTTGTCCCGGTGCGAGGCCGTCTCTTGAGGGAGGCCGAGGGCGAGTGGGCTGACGCGCTGACTCGAGGTTGTGGCTGACCACGTCCGCAGGCGCTTACTCGGCCACGCACTGGCCGGTCCGACGACTGTGAGCAACGCCGGCATGAGAAGCAGCCGGACGACGAAGACGTCGAGGAGGATCCCGACTGACATGGCGAAGGCGAGCTGGCGGAATGGCAGCAGCGGGACGACCGCCAGCAGCCCGAAGCTTGCTGCCAGGGCAAGCCCCGCAGCGGTGAGCGCCCGGGTCGTCCCTGGCATGGCGCTGACGATGGCGTCCGCCAACAGCCGACGTCGGGCTTCGTCCCACACATGACCAACCCCGAAGATGTTGTAGTCGGAACCGAAGGCCAACAACAAGACGGCGGCGGCGAACGGCACATAGAAGGTCAAGCCTTGTCCCGGCGACACATGCTCGAAGAGCAGCGTCGTCAAACCGAGTGAGGCAGAGACGGACAGGAGTGACGCTGCGAGCAGGTACAGCGCGGCGACCACTGCTCGCAGGAACAACAGCAGCATGAGCAGGTTCGCGAGAAGCGCCGCCACCGCGATGCGGACGAGATCGCGCTCGGTCAGCTCGACGATGAACGCCGCGGTTGCGGTGTCTCCAGCCAGCCCGGCCGTGACGGTGTCTCCAGGCAGCCCGGCCGTGACGGTGTCTCCCGGCACCCGACTCGTGGCGTCCGCGAGGCCGCTGCGAGCAAGCAGGTCAGGGAGTTGGCTGGACAGCCGGCCGACCGTGTTGATGGCTGTCGCCCCGAGCGGCTCGGCTGCGAGCACCACCAGGTATCGAGCAGCGTCCCCGCTGCGCGCCAACAAGATGTCGGTCTCCTGCCTGAGAGGCTGGTCGCCGGGGCCGAGCACTCCGGCGACTCCGGGCTGCGCCTTCAACAGCGTTCCCAGCTCGGCCAGCTGCCGGCGTTGCGAGGTGATGCCGTCTCCCTCCACCAGTACGACGGTTGGGGACAAGATGCCAGGGGCGAACCCTGCTTGGGCGGCCGCAGATGCACGTCGTACGTCGGTGTCCGCGGGCAGGGAGGCGACAAACGAGACTCCGAGGTCCAGCCGCAGCAGCGGAAGGGCGGCGAGGGTCAGACCTCCGACGCAGCCGACCACGACGAGACCCGCCAATCCGCGACGATGGGCGAACCGTGCACTGGGTGAGTAGCGGTCTGACGCCCTCGGCCTATCCGGGCCCGCCACGGCGTGATCTGCCCGAGCCGCCACGTCTCGGGTAGGCCAGAAGACAACTCGTCCCATCACGGCCATCACCGCAGGGACCAGCGTGACGGCGACCAGGAGCCCGACCAGGACGGTGAGCACGAGAGCCGGACCGAGTGCCCTGAAGAAGGCAGACTCTGCTGCGAAAAGCGCAGCGGTACCAGCGGCGACGGCCAGCCCGGCCACAGCAACGATGGGGCCGAATCGCGCGGTCGCGACCCGGACCGCATCGTGCTTGGCCGCGCCGGTCGCCAGCTCGTTCCGTAGTGCCGAGAAGAAGAAGACCACGTAGTCGGTGACGATCCCGAGCAGCATCGCAACCACGACAGGCTCGAGCTCGCTCGGCGTGGCCACCCCGAAGAGCTGCGCCAGCGTCCCCGAGAGCCGCAGCGTCATCACGTATGCCACGGCTGTCACGCCGAGGGCAGCAGCTGGAGCGGCGATGGACCGAAAGGCAAGCCCGACGATCAGGACGATCGCGATCAGGGTCGACAGCTCGACCAGAGGCAGCTTGTCGCCGATGATGCTCCCCTGCGTGGCTCGCGCCGGGACTGATCCCGTCACGCCGACGACGTCGTCGCGAGGCTTGAAGAAGCTGTCGCCGTACTCGCGTGCCTCCCGAAGCTGACGGCCGAAGGACACCTTGGGGTCGAAGAAGAGGTAGGTCAGAGCAGTCGTGTCGCGTTCCCGGGAGCCGGGGAAGATCGCGAGCGCATTGGTGAGGGGTAAGGCCCCGAGGATCGGCCCGGCGTCGTACTTGCCCTCGTTCACCGCCACCGCGTTGGTAACCGTGCGCGCCTGGTCATAGACGGACAGGCCCTCGGGGTTGCGCTGGACCAGGACCGTGCGGGCGAGCAAGGGGAAGCCGAAGGTCTCCAGCGACCGCAGCTCGTTTCGCACCGCAGGAGTCTCGACGCTCAGCAGACCCTTGAGACCGTCGCCACCCTTGTTCTCGTCGAGGTCAGGAAGTACAGCGAGCGAGCCAACGGTTGCGAGCAGCCAGAAGGCGATGATCCACCATCTGAGTGCGACTACCGAGCCGGCATAGCCCGCGGAGAGGCGCCCCGCTGCCGAGAGCTCTGGCGTCGTTGTCACCGTGAGGCCATTCGTCAGACCCGCGGTCGCCGCAGCCCGAGTCGCTCGAGCTCGGCGTCCGCGAGCTTCGTCGCCTTCCCCTCGGCGATGTCGCGCCAGGGGTCCGGGCTGAGGGAACGCACCGACGTGAACGGGAGATGATCCAATGCCCGCTCGGCCAGGTACCGGTCGAGCCGTGCATCGCCACCGTGCTGTGCCAGAGCCTGACGGATCCCGGATATCTCTCGGCGTCGAGCCAGCCGCAACGGAAGGTACATCCCGACGACGGGGGTCGTCGGCATCACGATGATGGACAGTCCCAACATCACCGCGAGCTGACGTAGCTGGCCTTTGACCTCCTGGCCGCGACTCGCAACGTCTGCGGCGGTTGTCACCACCTCGTTGCCGAGCTCGCCTGCCTCGTCGCCGATGATCGGAACGCTCCCCACCTTGGTCAAAGCCGTGCCGGCGGTCTCCAGGGCTCGTCCTGAGTTGCTGATCGTGTCACCGATGTCTCCAACGTGCCAGATCGTCACGGCGGACCAAGCGCCGATGAACAGCCAGAGCACCAACCAGAAGATGACCAGACCGTCGAGCACCCGGATCGTGGACTCGTCGGCCGTGCTGATCGTGGCGCGCATGCACAGTGTCTACCCGATGGCTTGTCCCCGGCACAATGCGTGAGAAGCGTAGGGTGAACGGGACGACGACGTCCCCCCGACGAGAGAAGGAGGCACCATGGCCGACACCGCGACGTCCCGCGCTGGGTGGATGCTGAAAGCGCTGCCTGCGATCACCTTCCTGGTGGGAGTCGTCATCGGTGGTGTCTTTGTCGGGGTGGGGCTGGACGGGGATGACTCTCCGGCTGCGTCCAAGCCGACGGCGACGGCGGATCCCGGCGGATCTGAGGCCACGTCAGACACCGCGATCGTCATACCGGCGGCATGTTCACAAGCCGCTGAAGCGGTGACCGAGGCGGTGAGCCTCATCCGCGAAGGGGCGGCCTCCGTGCGGGACTTCCAGCCCGAGCGGCTGGTCGAGGTGCTCGACGAGCTGGAAGTCCTTGATCCGGAGCTGCAACGGTTGGCTCAGCGGTGCTCCGCGGTCGACGTGATCCCCTCATCTCCCACATCTGCTGGTCCGACGCCGGAGTCCCCGACGCCGACCGAGTAGACCAAGCCATGCTGTGGATCGTCGAGGCGATCAGACGCGGTACTGCGATGCGAGCGGGCAGACGAACGGATCGCGTGCTCGCAGGCCGACGTTGTTGAGGTAGTCCACGACAATGCCGTACGACTCGAAGAGGCCGACCTCGTTGTAGTCCACCCCGTGCTTCGCGCAGTACTCACGCACGAGTGGCTGTGCATGCCTGAGGTTGGGGCGGGGCATGCTCGGAAACAGATGATGCTCGATCTGGTAGTTCAGGCCGCCCATCGCGAAGTCGACCAACGGCCCACCCCGCACGTTGCGTGACATCAGCACTTGGCGACGCAGGAAGTCGATCTTCATCGTCGCCGGCACGATAGGCATCCCCTTGTGGTTAGGAGCGAACGACGCTCCCAGGCACAGGCCGAACAACCCCATCTGCAAGCCGAGGAAAGCGCCGGCCTTGCCAGGCGGCAAGACCAGGAGCAGCACCGTGACGTATGCCGCGAGGCGGCTGAGGACGATGACGGCCTCGACCCGCTGATGGGCCACGGCGCCCGGGCGCAGCAGGGTGCGGACGCTGTCCGCGTGCAGGTTGAGTCCCTCCAGCGCCAGCAGAGGGAAGAAGAACCATCCCTGTCGTCGAGCGAACCATCCGGCGAACCCAGTCCGACTGGCCACGATCTCACGGGTGAACGCGATCGCGCCCGGCCCGATGTCCGGATCACGACCCACCTGGTTGGGAGCGGCGTGGTGCCGGTTGTGCTTGGACTTCCACCAGCCGTAGCTGAGGCCCGCGAAGACCCCGGCGAGCAGGCGCGAGGTCCACTCGTTCCAGGCTGCCGATGCGAATATCTGACGGTGGGCCCCGTCGTGCCCAAGAAAGCCGAACTGAGTCACCACGACGCCCAGCGCCGCGGCGAGGATGAGCTGGAACCACGAGTTGCCGAGAATGAAGAAGGCGACCCAGATGGCGACGAAGGCGGCGACGGCCAGCGCGATCCGGCTCCAGTAGTAGGCGTAACGACGGCGGAGCAGTCCTCGCTCTCGAACCATCCGTGACAGGTCGGTGTAGAGACTCAGATGGCGCTGGCGGGTGTCGACTGCTGGGCCGGTGGACATGGATCGCGGCGCCCCTCTCGGGCTGTTCGACAACGACACGCCCCCGGGGAGCAGGAGGGAGTGCTACTGACAACTCCCTCCATCATGCCATCCTGGGCAGGGCGTGCAACCCGGCGCGGCTCAGGTGGACATCTTCTTCAGCTCAGCTCGCGCCATCGCCAGCCCTTGTTCGGCTTCCTCGCTCTTGCGTTTGGCCGTGTCCGAGTCCTGGCGCGCCCCGAGCTCGCTCTCCACCTGCCGCTCGAGCTCGAGGTCTGCTTGGGTCAGTTGCTCCCGTAGTCGCTCGACGGCTGCGGACGCCTCCGCCTGAGAACGACTGGCCGATCTGAGTCTGTCCTCGGCAGCGTCGCGCTCGACGCGCGCTCCGCTCGCGGCCTCCTCGGCTTCGGCGACTCGCTCGGCGAGCTGGCGGGCCTTGTCCTGACGCTTGGTGGCCAGGTCACTCACGGACCCACCCTTGCCGAGGTCGCGCGACGTCGGCTCGGAGGATGGCGGTGCGCCATCCGAGGCCGACCCGAACCCGGACACGCTGAGCGCCTCCGTGAGGTGCCCCGAGGCGAGCGACTGCGCGCTGTCCGGGTCCGACAGCGTCGCCTCGAGTGTCGCGCGCAGCGCCTGGCTCACCTCGCCTGTGACCCGCGCACCGCGCGCTGCCCCGAGTGCTCGCCCCTGCTTGACCAACGCGGAGACAAGCAGGTATCGCTGCTGTGTCAGCTCTCGCAGCTCGCCAGCGTCCAGGTCAGCCATCACCTCGCGCAGCTCACGGCCCAGCTCGAGCAGCGGCTCGATCTCCGCGCGATGCTCGCGGACCAGCTGGTTGGCGAGCCACGCGGCCGTCGACGGCCGACGTAGCGCTCGGATCTGCTCCGCAAGCTGCCGGTCTCCTTCGGCGCGCGCCTGCTTGGCCAGGTTGTTCCGCGCGGCGATGAACTCACCCGCCGGCAGGCTGTACAGCTCGTCGGCGACACCATCGAGATCCACGCCGGCTCTCCCTCCTCACCCGTTGCTGGTCGTCACACCCGGCGCTGGAACACCAGGCAGTAGTCGCCGGTGATGCCCGGCGGCTGCTGGTCCCAGCAGACGAACGACTCCTGTCGTAGCACCAGGTGTTCCGAGACGACCCTGGCCACGTCCCATGCGAGCGGTGTCATGACGTCGTCGGCGACCGTGTTCGCGACGTTGACAACGGCGTAGCCGCCCGGCCGCAAGAGAGCAGTGAGCTGTCGGAACACGCTCCCGATCTCCCGCAGGTACGTCGTGTAGTCGCCGTCGCGAGTCGCATAGGCCGTGAGCGGGTTCTCGGGATGGTCGTTCGCGGTCATGTACGGCGGCGAGGTCAGACAGAGGTCGAACGAGCCGGAAACCAAGGAGGAGAGCTGGCGCGCGTCCCCTTCGACGACCTCGGCACCGCGACCGGTGCGGGCCCGAATCTGCCCAGTACGTTCTGGCATGAGCTCGACACCACAGGCGCGCCGGCCGAGACGCTCGGCGACCACCAGCGTTGTCCCGTAGCCGGCAAAGGGGTCGAGAACGCGGTCACCCTCGGAGGAGTACTGCTCGATCACCGCCCGGGCCAGCGACTCTGTGAAGTGGACGACCTCCTGGCCGGCTGGGGGCCGCTGTGCCGCAAGCTCCGAAAGACTCTGCACGAAGAAGGTCTTCACCTCCCCATTGTTGTCCATGCCGGTGGAGCAGGCACTCATCGCCGGGCGTCGGTTGACGGGTGAGCAGCGATCCAGGAGTCGATGTCGGCCCAGCGGTCGAACAGCCAGGCAAGCTGCTCCTCCTCGTCTCGGGGTACCTGGTCGGCGCTGTAGAACCACCACCGCAGGTACAGGGTCTTCTCCTGCGGTATCTCGCGCCAGAGGTCGCGAATCGTCGACAGGTGCTCCAGTCCGGTGTGGGCGACGAAGACGACATCCGCGTGGGGGGCTGCCGAGAGCGCCGCGCTGACTCCTCCCGGTCGGGGTGGCAGCACGTTCGGCATGGTCTGCGCCTGGTCGGCGTACGCCGCATGGCCTCGCTGTCGCAGCCGCGCGATGGCGTTCACCCACCGCCGCCGGGTGAAGTTGCCTCCCTCGGGGAAGATCAGCAAGGCGTCCTCGTCGTCGAGGTCGGCGGCCAGGGAGGCAATTGTCGCCTCGACGTCGTCACCGTCTTGCGGGTCCGGGTCGATGAAGCGGGACGGCAACCGGTTGAAGAAGACGTCCGCGACAGGGTCGAGCTGCAGTGTGTCCTTCAGCACCGTGCGGGGCTCACGCAGATGGTCGCGGTTCATCAGGGTGTCCAGCAGCAGGAGGCCGTCGCCTGGACCCGCGTGGCGGGCGAGCACGATCATCGCGTTCGTCGAGCCGGGCACACCGTCGTCGAGAGGGCTCCAGGACACCTCGTCGGTCTCGAGCCGCAGGTGGAAGAGTCGTTGTGCGGACCTGACGATCGCGTTCAAGCCGATGCGCAGCATCTGGTAGTGGGCACGCTGATAGCGCGCGGTGTCGAGACGGGAGCCGAAGCCGCTGGACACCCACAACGTCGCCGCGGCCACCAGAGCCAGTATCTCCACGGTGAGCCCGACGACGGCGAACCCAAGCAACCGCAGGCCACGCCAGCGTCCGGGCAGCCATAGTGACGCGACCGCCGCTGCCAGTGCGAGAACCGGCAGGAGCAGCACCATCAGCGCCCACGCGACGACAAGCACGATGGGTCCGAGCAGCCGTCGCACCCAGCGCGGAGGGAGTGTCACGCGTCGAGCCCACGGTTCGTGAGGTAGTCCCTGCTCGCCACGTATGCCGTCGTGATCCTCGTCGGCACCGAGCCGAAGTCGCGATAGCGGAACTGTCGACGGTCGCTGAAAGACATCGGCTGGGCTCCGGTGGGCAGCACATGGACGTCGACGTGGTCGGGCAGTCCCGCCATGGTGGTGGCAAAACGATGACGGCGTGCGATCTCGAACGCCACCAGAGCGACCTCGAGGGGTTGCCGAGGCGGCCGGAGCGGCGATTCCACCCTGCCCACCTGGAGGACGTACACCGTCGTGGCCCCGAGTGCGATCGCCCTGTCGACGGGGATGCTTGCGACCAGGCCGCCGTCGAGGAAGTGCTCACCGTCGATGTGCACGGCTGGAAGCAGACCCGGCACGGCGCTGCTGGCGAGCACAGCATCCACGAGTGGCCCGCGTTGGAACCAGTGCTCAGCGGCTCGCTCGATGCTCGCGGCCACGCACTGGAACGGCACCGCGAGCTCCTCGATCCGGATGTCGCCGAGCTGCTCCACCAGCAGGCGGCGCAAGGGCCCGTGCCGCTGGACGTGGGTCCGGGTCCGTACGAGCGTCGCTGTCTGGGCGGCCAGCGAGGACCCGAACACGTCACCTGTGGCCAGTTGGTCCCACAGCTCGCCGAGGCTCGTGACTCCTGCCTCGCCGGGATCCTTGGCATACATCGCGCCGTTGATCGCACCGACCGACGTGCCCAGGATGACGTCCGGGTGGACTCCGCCCTCGCTCAAGGCCCGCAGCATCCCTACCTCGCACGCGCCGTGGACGCCTCCGCCACCGAGCACGAAGGCGATGCGACCGGTGGGCACGGGGCTACTCGCCGGTGGCGCCGTCGGTCAGCTCGCGGAGGATGTCCAGTTGGCCGGCATGGCGCGCGGTCTCCTCGATCATGTGCAGCAAGGTGGCACGGACCGAGATGGGCTGCTGCGGGTCTGGGGCGGGGATGTGGTCGAGGACCTGCGCGAGCTGGCTGCGCTCGTCCCCGGACCAGTCGGGTCGCTTGCGCTCGAGCGTCGTCATGTCTTAGCTCCTCCACTCAGCAGCGAACCGTCACGCGGGTCGCTCTCTGCCTCGCCGTGCCATGAACGCCACAGTGCGGCGTACGAGCCGTCGTTGGCGATCAGCTCGTCGTGCGACCCTATCTCGCTGATCCGACCGTCCTCGACGACCGCGACCCGGTCCGCGTCGTGCGCGGTGAAGAGCCGATGCGCGATCGCGATGACGGTACGTCCCTTCAACACCGCCGCGAGGGAACGCTCGAGGTGGCGGGCGGAGCGGGGGTCCATGAGTGACGTCGCCTCGTCGAGCACGAGCGTGTGCGGGTCTGCCAGGACAAGTCGTGCCAGCGCGAGCTGCTGCGCCTGTGCTGGTGACAGAGACAGGCCACCCGAGCCGACGCGGGTGTCGAGCCCCTGAGGCAGCGCCATCGCCCAGGCGTCGGCATCGACAGCGCGCAGCGCGCCAAGCAGTGTCTCGTCGGACTCGAGCTCGTCAAGCACGAGCGCGAGGTTGTCGCGGAGCGAACCCACGAACACGTGGTGCTCCTGGGTCACCAACGACACGTGGCCGCGCAGCGCGTCCAGCGGGAGCTCGGTCATGCCAACCCCACCGATCGTCACCTGGCCCCGTCCGGGTGGGTGGATGCCGGCGAGCAGCCGCCCGAGGGTGGACTTGCCCGCTCCGGACGGTCCCACCATGGCGACCCGTTCGCCGCGGTCGACGTGCAGGTCCACGCCGTGCAGGACGTCACGCCCCTCGACGTAGGCGAAGTGCACGTCGTCGGCATCGATTCTGTGGTGTGCCGGTTCACGTCCGGACACCTCGCGGTCGTCAGGCACCGTCGAGACGCCCAGCAACCGGGCGAGCGACGTGGCGCCCACCTGGAGCTCGTCGAGCCAGGACAGCAGCCGGTCGACCGGGTCGATCAGCGCCTGGACGTAGAGCGTGGCTGCAGTGACGTCGCCGAGGTCGGCATATCCTTGGCTGTAGAGCCACCCGCCGAACAGCAAGGTGGTGACCGTAGGCACCAGATAGCCGATCTCGGCTGACGGGAACCACACCGTGCGCAGGAACAGTGTGTACCGCTCTGCGTCGTACGACTCTTTGATGTCGGCGTCGATGCGCTCGATGCGCCGCCGCTCGAGTCCGAGTGCCTCGACCGTGCGGGCACCCTCGGCGGTCTCGGCAAGACTTGCGTTGATCGCGGCGTACGACGCCGACTCCCGTAGGTAGCCGTCCTTGGCCCGGCGTAGGTACCACCGGGTCGCCACGAACAGCAGGGGGACCCCCAGCACGAGGGGCACCAGCACCCAGGCGCCGACGAGGAGACACGCCGCGATCGTGAAGACCGTTGTGACGAACGCGATGATCGTCTCCGGCAGGGCGAACCGCACGGACCAGCCGAGCGCCTCGACGTCTCGCGACGTCCGGGTCAGCAGGTCACCCGTCCCCGCCCTCTCGACGGTGCTGACGGGCAACGCCAACGACTGCTTGACGAAGTCCTCGCGCAGCTCGGCGAGGATCTTCTCCCCGAACGCGAAGGACGCGAAGCGCGCATAGCGGGTGAGCACGGTCTGCGCGAGCAGGAAGACCGCGATCGTGATGATGATCTTGTCGACCGTCGTGACCGTCGTCCCGAGAGACACGTCCTCGACGAGGTTACCGATGAGTCGAGGCGCGGCGAGACCGGCGATCGCGGCGAGCATGTGGAGAGCGATGGTCCCGCTGAGCTGACGCGGGTACCGAGAGGCGAGCCGGCGGGCGTAGCGACGTACCGTCGGGGCGTCCGCGACGGGGAGGAACTGCCTCATTCGTCCTCACCTCGTACCACGACCCGCCGGTACCGGGGATCGGCGAGCAGGTCCTTGTGGCTGCCGACGGCTGTGACACGACCTGCCTGGATGAGCACGACCTCGTCGGCCTGGTCGAGCATCAGCGGGCTCGCCGTCGTCACGACGGTCGTCCGTCCCGCGCGGTGCTTCCGCAACCGGCTGGCGATCCGGGCCTCGGTGTGGGCGTCGACGGCCGAGGTGGGCTCGACGAGCACCAAGATCTCCGGCTCGGCTGCGAGCGCCCGCGCCAGCACGATCCGTTGCCGTTGACCGCCGGACAGCGAGCGTCCGCGCTCCTCGACGTCGCTGTCGAGGCCGTCGGGGAGCGCTTCGAGCACATCGTCGGCGGATGCTGTCGCGAGCGCGCCCAGCAGGTGCGCGTCGCTGCCGGTCCCACGGATGTCGAGCTCGTCGCGGAGGCAGCCGCTGAACAACGTCGCACCGGAGTCGCTCACCACGATCGTCTTCCGCACGAAGTCGCGGTCGAGATCTGACAGTGAGACTCCGTCGAGCAGAGCGGGATCGTCGCAGAAGCGGCCGAGGCGGTCGGCGAGCTCGGCCGTCTCGTCAGGCCGCTCGGAGACCACTGCGGTGAGCCGGCCGGGCTGCACCCGGAGTCCGGACTTGACGTCGACGAGCTCGCCGAACGGTGACGCGCTCCGCGGAGTCTCGACGTCCTGCGCCTCGGGCTGTATCGACAGCACGTGGCAGATGCGGCGGCCTGCGACGAGGCCGCGGATGAGCTTGTTGGCGACCTCTGTGCCGGTCCGCAGTGGGATCATCAGGAACGCCGAGTAACCGTAGAAGGCCACCAACTCCCCTGGGGTGATCTGACCGGCGACCGCGAAGCGAGCGCCAAGCCACACGACGATGACGACGAAGACTCCAGGCAGGAATATCTGGAGGGCGTCGAGCAGCGACTGCAGCTTCCCCACCTGCACCCCGGCGGCACGGACGCGTTGGGACTCCTCGACGTACCGTTGGTGGAAGACCTCCTCACCGCCGATCCCGCGCAGCACCCGCAGCCCGCCGACGATGTCGGACGCCAAGGTGTTGAGATCGCCCATCATCTCCCGTTGGGCGAGGTTGCGTCTCTGCAGCGGCTTGAGGAGCGGACCCAGCAACAGCAGCAGGGCGGGTACGCCGATCAGGACGACGAGCCCGAGCGTCACCGACGCCTCCAACAGGATCGCTGCCACCACGAGGAACGCGACGAAGGCTCCGGCGGCGCGGCCCATCACCTCGATCGAGTTGCCGACGTGCGCCAGGTCGGAGGAGCCGATCGACACGACCTCGCCGGTCGACACCTTGCGCGGCAGAGTGGCGCCAAGGCGGACGCTGTGCCTGGCCACCACCTGCACGGTGCGGTACGCGGCAGTCAGCCAGTTCTGGACTGCGAAGCGGTGCCGGAAGATCCCCGCCACAGCCTGAACCACGCCGACGCCGAGCAAGACAGCCGCCCACACGCCCAAGCGGGACAGGTCCTCGGCACGCACGCCCTCGTCGATGGCGCGTCCGATGATCGCCGGCATCACCGACTGCGCCACCATCCAGATGATCCCGAAGGTGACACCCCCGACAATCGTCGGCACCTGCCCGCGCGCCACCCACCACAGGTAGCGCCCGGGCGAGCGGACGTCGGGGGTCCCCGGGTCGGGGAGGGGAATCTGGCGCATGACCTCCTCACGTTAGAGAGCGGTCGCCCCACAAGCCAACTGATTTCCGTGTTACGGGTGTGAAAGGAGTTCCACGCCACTTCATTCGACGTTCGCCTGGAGGATGAGGTGATGCCGCGTCCGTTGGTCAGGCTCGGACCATGCACCATGAGGTGACCCGGCCGATCATCATCGGCCACCGTGGCGCCAGCGGCTATCGTCCTGAGCACACCCTTGCGTCGTACAAGCTCGCCATCGACCTCGGTGCCGACTACGTCGAGCCCGACCTCGTGTCGACGCGAGACGGGGTGCTTGTCGCCCGGCACGAGAACGAGGTGTCAGGCACCACCGACGTCGCCCTGCATCCGGAGTTCGCATCCCGCCAGGCGACCAAGTGCATCGACGGCAGGGCAGTGACCGGCTGGTTCACCGAGGACTTCACCCTTGCAGAGCTCAAGACCTTGCGCACGAAGGAGCGGCTGCCGTCGGTGCGCCCTGCCAACACCCGGTACGACGGACGCTTCGAGGTACCGACCCTCGACGAGGTGCTGGATCTGGTACGCCATGAGAGTCGGGCGCGCGGGGAGGTGATCGGCATCTATCCAGAGACCAAGCACCCGTCGTACTTCGACTCGATCGGACTGTCCCTCGAGGAGCCACTGGTCGCCGCGCTCGGGCGACACCACCTTGACCGCCCGAACGCGCGGGTCGTCATCCAGTCGTTCGAGACCTCCAACCTGAAGGATCTGAGAGCCCGGACGAACGTCAGGCTCGTGCAGCTCGTCTATGGCGCCAGCAGCCCGTACGACCTGAGGTCCACGGGCGACCTGCGGACCTACCGTGACCTGGTGACCCCGCAGGGTCTGGCAGAGATCGCGACGTACGCCGACGGCGTCGGACCGCACCACGCGCTGGTGATTCCCCGAGACTCGACAGGTCACCTCCTCGAGCCGACCGACATGGTCGACGACGCCCACGCGCGTGGACTCTTCGTGCACGCCTTCACGATGCGCGACGAGAACAAGTTCCTGCCGGCCGACTTCCGAGTCGGCACCGACCCGAAGGCGTTGGGGGACGCCATCGGTGAGGCGCAGCGGTTCTTCGACGCCGGTGTCGACGGAATCTTCACCGACTTCCCCGACACCGGGGTCTTCGCCCGCGAGGACTGGCTGTCACGGGCCATGACTCGGGTCAGCTGACGCACTCGGGTCGTCGTCGTTCTCGCGGTGGGGACGGAGCGCGGCGACCAGGCGCACCGCGCCCGCCGCGATGAGGGTGACAGGGCCGGCTACCCGTGCGTCGTCCCATCCGATCAGATCCGTCACGACGAGCAGCCAGACGACGGTGAAGCCGGCGAAGATCGTGCCGAAGACGAGCGAGACGATGTCAGTTGCATGCTGAGGGACCACGGGTGCCTCCGTCGCGACACCCCGACGTGAAGTTCTTGGCGCTGAGCGTCTCGGACGCTGCGGAGGACGTGATCGCGGTGATCCGTGGAGGCGCGCGGTTACGTGACGAAGAACATCACCGGACGCGAGCTCGTCCGCGGCGATCCGGCGGGTGGCGGACGGAGACGCGGTGTTCTCGCCGCGGCCGGCCGGGTTCGTGCTCGATGCGTTCGCCGGGCAGTTCGGGGTCGCCGAGGTCGACGAGGACCTGGATCGGCTGACCGAGCGGGAGCGTGAGGTGATGCGGCTCATCGCACGCGGCTACGCCTGCAAGGAGGTTGCCGCGGAGCTCTTCATCTCGATCAAGCCGTCGAGACGCACGTCTCGAGCGTGCCGTGCAAGCTCCAGCCGTCGAGCCGGCACCAGCTCACCCGGTGGGCGACGGAGCGACGCTGCTCTGACTCTCAGTCGGTCTGTCGTGAGTTGCACGGGCCACCACGGGCCACCATCCGGCAGAATGCTCTGCACGAGAACCGAGCCGTAGATGAAGGGATCGTTCGTGGATCTGCTCCGCAACCTCTTGGTGTTCATCCACCTGCTGGGATTCGCGTCGCTGTTCGGGGGTGCGTTCGTGCAGGTCCGCGACGACGTCAAGGTGGTGAACGCTGCCATGCTGTACGGCGCCTTGGTCCAGGTGCTCTCGGGCCTCTTGCTCGTCGGTGTCATCGAGGGCCAAGACGCCCCGGTCGACAACGTCAAGGTCGCGGTCAAGCTTGCGGTCGCGCTCGTCATCGCGGTGCTGTGCTGGGTGAACCGTCGCAAGGAGGGCATCCCCGGCGGGCTGTTCGGTGCGATCTGGCTGCTCACCACCGCGAACGTGGGCGTCGCCGTCTTCTGGTGAGCGGCGTAGGTTTACCGGTCGCGGGTCGCCGAGGGACTTGGTAGACACGTGTGGTGGTCGACCGGCTGTTCTCCGATGCACGTCTCGCCGACCTGTATGACGTGTTCTGCCCCTGGGAGCCATCGGGTGACTCGGGCTTCTACCTTCCCCTGGTGATGTCGGCGGAGGCCGTGCTCGATGTCGGCTGCGGGACGGGCATGCTGCTGCACCGGGCTCGGGACGCCGGTCACACCGGGAGACTATGCGGACTCGACCCCGCCGAGGGGATGCTGAGGCAGGCGCGAAGACGGTCGGACATCGAGTGGATTCTCGGCGACCTGGGCTCCGTCGGCTGGAGTCAACAGTTCGACCTCGTCGTCATGACGGGCCATGCATTCCAGGTGTTCGTCGACGACGACGAGCTGCGAGCCTCACTTGCCGCGATCCGGTCAGCCCTCACCGACGAGGGCAGCTTCGCATTCGAGACCCGTAACCCGCTGGTGCGCGAATGGGAGCGCTGGACTCCGGAGAACGCGGCTGAAGTCACCGATGCCTCTGGTGCCGTTGTGCGCCTGGAACACCAGGTTGAGACAGTCGAAGGGGACGTCGTCCGGTTCACCACCATGTTCACGAGTCCCAGCTGGGAGCGGCCGCAGGTGAGCCGGAGCATGTTGCGGTTCCTTGACGCGGACTCCCTCTCCTCGTTCCTCTCCGGTGCCGGCATGACAGTCAAGGAGCAGTTTGGGAACTGGACCCGGGACCCCCTGACCGACACGAGTCCTGAGATCATCACCATCGCCAGCCCTAGACCGACCACCGGTCTCCCGTAGCCCCGCCGGGCCACGACCACTGCGCGGCCGGAAGTTTGTGATGTAAACAGTCCAAACGGACTGTTTACATCGCAAACCTGCGATGTGGGGAGGGGGTTTGCGATGCAGACTCAGTCGCGCGCGCCCATCGTCGTGGCTGAGGACGCCTACGGCTGGGTCGGTCGTGGCCGAGGGGCTCTTGCACCTTGGCTTCGCTCTTTGACGGTGCTGCGAGTCCCCGCTGCATGGTGTGGTCGATTCGGCCGGTTCGGCGGCGTTGCCTGGTGCGGGGCGGTTGGTTCGGTTCGGCGGCGAGGGGACGCCTGCGACGTGCGAGTTCTGTCCGGCCGAGCTCGGTGCGGAGATGGGGATGTCGCCGGAGGCGGCGGCGATGCTGCTCGGCGACGCTCTCGACCTACGGCACCGGCTGCCGATGGCTGTGCCTGAGGCGGCTGGCGCCGTACGTCTTCCGACATGTGACGGTAAACGAACGCTCGACCCCTCCCCACGCCGTACGTCTTCTGCCCTGCCGGGATGCTTCGACGCGGCCACCTGAAGGATCCGACGCTCAGGTTGAGAGCCACCTCAGCGTCGGATCTTTCTGCACAACGACACAACAGCGGGCCCGAGGGGCTCTTGCGGCTTCGCAAGCTCTTTGACGGTGCTGCGAGTCCCCACGGCCTCGCCCGCCTAGGTTGCGGACAGCTTCTCGACGGGGGAGTAGCGCAGCAGCAGCCGCTTGACGCCGCTCGACCCGAAGTCGACCGAAGCCACCGCCTTGTCGGCCTGACCGTCGACGGTGACGACGGTGCCGAGCCCGAACGTGTCGTGCACCACCCGGTCACCGGCGGCCAGCGACGGGACAGGGCGGGTTCCCGCTGTGGGTCGCGGTGCTGGAAGTGTCCGGGTGCTGCCCCGGACCCGCGAGGCGGCGGATGCCCTGACGTCGACACCCGAGCTGGCGTACCGCGACGACGCCGAGGAGGAGCTCCAGCTGGTCTGCGCGGCCGCGGTGCGTCGCCACCCGATCAAGGCGGCCGGGATCTCGTCGAGGAAACGTGAGGGCGGATTGTGCTGAGGGGCACCCCAGGCCGACCTGACCAGGGCACGTGAGAGGTAGAGCCGTTGACGGGCGCGGGTCACGCCGACGTAGGCGAGCCGGCGCTCCTCCTCCAGCTCGACCGGGTCACCGAGCGCCCTGGCGTGCGGGAAGACGCCGTCCTCCAGGCCGCTGAGGAAGACGACCGGGAACTCGAGCCCTTTGGCGGTGTGGAGCGTCATCAGTGTCACGACACCGCCGGTCTCGTCCTCGTCAGGGATCTGGTCGGCGTCGGCCACCAGCGCCACGCGCTCGAGGAAGTCCCCGAGGGTCGCACTGTCCTGCTCGTCGGCGAACTCGCGGGCGACCGCGAGGAGCTCGCCGAGGTTCTCGACGCGGGTCTCGTCCTGAGGATCCTCAGACGCCTCCAGCTCGGCGAGGTAGCCGGACTTGGTGAAGACCGCGTCGACGATGTCGTCAGGGCGCGCGCCGTCGGCGACGAGCTGCTGCAGGTCCTCGATGACGGCGACGAACGCCTCGACGTTCTTCAGGGACCGTGTCGCGATCCCAGGCGCGTCGACAGCGTTGCGAAGCGCCGCCCAGTAGGAGAGCTGGCTGCGCTGGGACAACACGTCGACGCACGCCTCGGCACGGTCCCCGATGCCCCGCTTGGGCACGTTGAGGATGCGGCGCAACGACACGGTGTCGTCAGGGTTGGCGAGCACCCGCAGGTAGGCCAGGACGTCGCGCACCTCCCGACGCTCGTAGAACCGCACACCGCCGACGACCTTGTAGGGCAGGCCGACCCGGATGAAGACTTCCTCGAACACCCGGCTCTGTGCGTTGGTGCGGTAGAAGATGGCGACATCGGCGGGCTTGGCTTCAGACGCGTCGGTGAGCCGGTCGATCTCCTCGGCGACGAACTGGGCCTCGTCGTGCTCGTCGTCGGCGACGTACCCCGCGATGAGCTCGCCGTCGCCCGCCTCGGACCACAGGTTCTTCGGACGTCGCTTGGGGTTGTTGGAGATGACAGCGTTCGCGGCGTTGAGGATGTTCTGCGTCGACCGGTAGTTCTGCTCCAACACGACGGTGCTGGCGCCGGGGAAGTCCTCCTCGAACTGCAAGATGTTGCGGATGTTGGCGCCGCGGAACGCGTAGATGGACTGGTCGGAGTCGCCGACCACCAGCAGCTCCGCAGGCTCGGCGGCATGGGAGGCGGCGGCGGGCTCAGTGCTGCCCACGACATCGCCGTCGGCGGTACGTCGGCCGGCGCCAGCCGCGCACAGCTCGCGCACGAGCACGTACTGGGCGTGGTTGGTGTCCTGGTACTCGTCGACGAGGACGTGACGGAACCGGCGCCGGTACGTCTCGCGCACCTCGGGAAACGCCTGGAACAGGTGCACCGTGCTCATGATGAGGTCGTCGAAGTCGAGCGCGTTGGCGGCTCGAAGCCGGGACTGGTAGCTCGCGTAGCACTCGGCGAAGGTGCGCTCGAGGTGGTTGGCGGCCTTGGCTGCGGCGGCCTCATGGTCCATCAGCTCGTTCTTGCAGTTGCTGACCCAGTTGAGGACCGCGCGGGGCGCGTAGCGCTTCGGGTCGAGGTCGAGGTCTCGGCATACGAGCGTCATCAGCCGACGGGAGTCGGCGTCGTCGTAGATGGAGAAGTTCGAGCCGAAGCCGAAGCGCGAGATCTCCTTGCGCAGGATGCGCACGCACGACGAGTGGAACGTCGAGACCCACATGATCTTGGCGCGGCCGCCGACGAGCTCCGCGACGCGCTCTCGCATCTCGGCGGCCGCCTTGTTGGTGAACGTGATCGCCAGGATCGAGCCCGGATGCGTGTCGCGCTGGGCGAGCAGCCAGGCGATCCTCCGCGTGAGCACCCGGGTCTTGCCCGAGCCTGCACCGGCCACCACGAGCAGAGAACCCTCGTGCGTGACGGCGGCCCGCTGTGAGGGGTTGAGGTCCTCCAGCAGCTCCTCACGACTCGGTCGGTGTCGACCGGAGCGAGGGCTGTCGAGAGGCCGGGGAGAGTCTGTCAGGGGAGGGAGCGGGAACAGCGCGGACATCGTCTTCACATGCTACGGGCAGGTCCGGACAGCGAGGGCGGTGACGATGCGGGCGGCGTCAGAGGGCGAGGCCGTGCTCGAGAAGGTACGGGCGCGGGTCCACTCCGTCGCTGAGGTTGGAGGCGAGGCGGTACTCGAAGTGGAGGTGGGCGCCGTACGAGTTGCCGGTGTCTCCGATGCGACCGACCTGCTGGCCCTTGACGACTGACTGGCCGCTGACGACATCGATTGAGCTGAGGTGGTTGTACCAGACCTCGTCGCCGTTCTCCAGCTGCAGCCGCACCTGGTTGCCGTAGGCGCCGTCCCAGCCGGTCTGGACCACGGTGGCGTTGGCGACGGCGACTCCCGGCGTGCCGTAGGCGGTGGCGAAGTCGATCCCGGTGTGGTAGCCAGAGGACCAGGAGGCTCCGGACTCTCCGAACCAGGTCGAGATGTCGTAGCCGCTGGTCGGCATCACCCACTCGTCATCCGCGAGCGCGTTGACCCTGGCGGCTCTGGCTGCCTCGCGCAATATCTCCCTGCGCTGGTCCGCCAGCTCTTGTGCGTAGTCCTCGGCCACACCCGCCGCGTCGTTCAGCCTGCTGGTACGCCGCTGTGCGGCCGTTGTCGCCGCCGCGTCGTTCGTGAGAAGGGGCCGGATGCCAGCACGGCTGACCCTGGTGGCGTTGCGGCCCTCGAGCGACGCACCTGACAAGGTGGCGACGTACGCGCCGCCCTGCTGAGCCGATGCGCGGCTGACATCGTGACCGGCAGAGACCGCCTGGCCGGCAGTCGCCGCACCAATGGTCGCGACCACGAGGGCGAGACCGCCGATCAGCGAGGGGGAAGCCACCTTGCCGACCCGGCGCGGAGCCCGAGGTGCCCTGCGACGCCCGGAGACGACGGGTTTCGTAGCCGGCTGCTCTGCATCGTCGGGGGCGCGATGCTTTTCAGCGCGATGCGACGACACGCGTACGGGTTCCTTCCGACGACAGACCGGGGGCTATGCACGGAGTTCCGACCCTAACCGAAGCCTGGCTCGAGGAGAAACCCCATGCGGTCTCACTGTGGACCGGGGCACCGTGGGTGGTTCGGTTCGCAGCCACCAGGCAGTCATCAGGAGGAGCAGATCGTGGGTCTCGCAGATCGCCGCCACGTCGGCACCGATTGCGCGTGACCGTCCTCGGTTGGTTAGTCTCTCGATCGACGTACGACGCTTGCGCGGCCATCGTGCCGGCGGACTCAGAGGCGGTGAGCTCAGATGGCCCCGATTCGGGTGGTCGTCGCCAAACCCGGACTCGACGGGCACGATCGGGGCGCCAAGGTGATCGCCCGGGCACTGCGCGACGCAGGCATGGAAGTCGTCTACACCGGGCTCCACCAGACTCCCGAGCAGATCGTCGAGACGGCCATCCAGGAGGACGCCGACATCATCGGGCTGTCTGTCCTGTCGGGCGCGCACATGACGCTGTTCAAGAAGCTCATGCTGTTGTTGAAAGAGCGCGAGGCCACCGACATCGTCGTCTTCGGCGGTGGGATCATCCCGCAAGACGACATCCCGCTGCTGCGCGACGTCGGGGTCGCTCGCATCTTCACACCTGGCACCAAGACGCAGGATGTCGTGACCTGGGTCAACGAGACGATGAGCGACGCCTGACCGTCTCGAGTCACTCCACGGCACCTCAGCGGGTGTGGTCGCCGTCGTGACGTGACACGAACTCGGCAACGATGCCGGCGAGCTGGGCAGGGTGGGACCGGGGCACCCAGTGCCCCGCGTCGATCTCAGCCCTCGTCAGGTTCGCAGCGAAGCGATGCAGGTCGCGGGTGAGCTGAGGCAGGACGTAGTTGTCGCGTAGCGCCACCACCAGAAGCACCGGAAGGTCGGTGCTCGGCCCACCCGGCACCCGGCTCCTGCGGCGGAGGTTGGCCCGATAGAGGTTGAGGCCATGAGCCGCGTCCTCGGGCAACGTCGACTCGAAGTGTGCGAGGCTCCTGCAGCCCTTGGCGAGCAGCTGCCGATAGCCGTTCCGCAGTGCGAGCTCGGGAAGCCACGGAACCTGGAACGCGAAGATGTACCAGGAATGAACGAGCTGCTGCAGCCCCTCGCGGCGCTCGTTCCCGTTGCCTCGTCGCGCCGCGTGCGCGAAGGCGCGCACGTGGTCCAGGCACGGCCCGCTGATCGTGGTGTATGACGAGATGCGTCCCGCCAGCCGAGGGTCGGACTTCTCGCGGACGACCGCATCCCACGCCTGGACGGAACCCCAGTCATGCCCCACGACGTGGACGGGGCGGTCGGGCGAGACGACGTCGAGCACGGCCACCAGGTCAGTGACGAGACACGACAGGGCATACTGCCCGCGAGATGACGGGACCTCGGACTCCCCCGCGCCTCGGACGTCATACGCAACGCAGTGGAAACGGTCGCGCAGGTCGGCAATGACCGGGTCCCACACCGCGTGGGTGTCGGGGAACCCGTGCACGAACACGATGGTGGGCCCGACCCTCGATGTCTCGAACACGGCGAGCCGAAGCCCATCGGAGTCGACCGCGTGTCGGGTCATCACTGCGGCTGCTGGGTCTGTCATGGTCTCCTGTCGCGTCGCCTGACCCCGAGTCTGCCAACGACGTCAAACCTGGCTAGGGTGCAGACGCACATCCGCTCGCGGGTCGTCAGCCCAGACCTCCGCCCGGACCGCCCGGCCCAGCAGCAG
>JACDHG010000064.1 GCA_013821195.1 Propionibacteriales bacterium | reverse complement strand
CCGGGCGCGTGCGCCCAACTGAAACCGACGTCAGCCTGTTCGAGCGACCGCAACGCCTTCTGCAACGCCTCGGTGAAGTTGCGGCCGATCGCCATCGCCTCACCCACGCTCTTCATGTGCGTCGTGAGGACCGGGTCGGCGGCTGGGAACTTCTCGAACGCGAAGCGAGGCACCTTGACGACCACGTAGTCGAGCGCCGGCTCGAAGCTCGCCGGGGTCTTTGTGGTGATGTCGTTGGGGATCTCGTCGAGCGAGTAGCCGATCGCCACCAACGCCGCGATCTTGGCGATCGGGAAGCCGGTCGCCTTCGACGCCAGAGCGCTCGACCGCGAGACCCGAGGGTTCATCTCGACCACGATCATGCGACCGTCGTCGGAGTCGACAGCGAACTGGATGTTGCAGCCACCCGTCTCGACCCCGACGGCCCTGATCACTGCGATCGACATGTCGCGCATCGCCTGGTACTCGCGGTCGGTGAGGGTCATGGCCGGCGCCACCGTGATCGAGTCGCCGGTGTGGACCCCCATCGGATCGAGGTTCTCGATCGAGCAGACGATCACCGTGTTGTCGTGGCCGTCTCGCATCACCTCGAGCTCGTACTCCTTCCAGCCGAGGATCGACTCCTCGAGAAGGACCTCGGTGGTCGGGCTGGCGTCCAGCCCGGCCCCGGCCATCCGGCGGAGCTCGTCGGCGTCGTAGGCAAGTCCCGATCCTGCGCCCCCCAACGTGAAGGAAGGACGGATGACCAGCGGCAGGCCGAGCGAGTCAGCTGCGGCGAGGCAGTCCTCCATCGAGTGGCAGGCGATGCTGCGCGCCACCTCGCCACCGAGCGACTCGACGATCGCCTTGAAGGACTGGCGGTTCTCGCCCGCCTCGATGGCGGCGACAGAGGCGCCGATGAGCTCGACGTCGTACTTGTCGAGGGTGCCGTCGTGGGCGAGTGCGACCGCGATGTTGAGCGCCGTCTGGCCGCCGAGGGTCGCCAGCAGGGCGTCGGGACGCTCCTTCTCGATGACCAGGGTGACGAACTCAGGAGTGATGGGCTCGATGTACGTCGCATCCGCCATCTCGGGGTCGGTCATGATCGTCGCCGGGTTGGAGTTGACGAGGACGACCCGCAGCCCCTCCGCCTTCAGCACCCGGCAGGCCTGGGTGCCTGAGTAGTCGAACTCACAGCCCTGCCCGATCACGATCGGCCCGGACCCGATCACGAGCACCGAGGAGATGTCGTCCCGCCGCGGCATCAGACCTCCCCCTCGTCGACAACGTCGACGCAACCGCTGCCCCCGGCGCCGGTCGAGACCATGAGGCCGAGGAACCGGTCGAACAAGTAGCCTGCGTCGTGCGGGCCAGCCGCAGCCTCGGGGTGGTACTGGACGGAGAAGGCCGGCTGGTCCACCAGCCGCAGCCCTTCGACGACGCCGTCGTTGAGGCAGACATGGGTGACCTCGGCCGGGCCGAAAGGGGTCTCGAACCTGGTCCGCTCCCCCACGTCCACCGCGAAGCCATGGTTGTGCGCGGTCACCTCGACCCGGCCGGTGGTGAGATCCATGACGGGCTGGTTGATGCCGCGGTGGCCGTAGCGCAGCTTGTACGTCGAGAGGCCGAGCGCGCGGCCGAAGAGCTGGTTGCCGAAGCAGATGCCGAAGTAGGGAATCCGCCGGCCCAGGATCTCGCGGAGCAGGTCGACCTCGTGCTCCGCAGTGGCGGGATCCCCCGGACCGTTGGAGAAGAAGACCCCGTCGGGTTCGGTGGCCAAGATCTCGTCGAGCGTCGAGGTGGCCGGCAGGACGACGGTCTCGATCCCGCACTCGGCCAGCCGCAGGGGCGTCATCGACTTGATGCCGAGGTCCAGCGCGGCCACGCGCGCCCGACGCTCGCCGCGGGCCGCAACCGTGTAGGGCTCTGCAGTCGACACCTGGGCAGCGAGCGCGGCGCCGGACATCATCGGCGCCGCCTGCACCCGGGCCAGAAACGCCGCCGGGTCGATCTCGGTGCTGGAGATCCCGACCCGCATCGCACCGCGCTCTCTCAGGTGTCGGGTGAGCGCCCGGGTGTCGATGCCGCTGATTCCGACGACACCCTGCGCGACCAGCCGGTCGTCGAGGCTCCCGGTGGACCGCCAGCTGCTCGGCAGCCGCGCCGCGTCGCGCACGACGTAGCCAGCCACCCAGATCCGGTCGGACTCGTCGTCGTCGTCGTTGACCCCGGTGTTGCCGACGTGCGGTGCCGTCATGATGACGACCTGCCGATGGTACGACGGGTCGGTCAGGGTCTCCTGATAGCCGGTCATCGCGGTGCAGAAGACCGCCTCCCCGATCGTCTCGCCGTGAGCGCCGTACGCCTCACCGGTGAAGGTCCGACCGTCCTCGAGCACGAGCAGCGTCACAGGAGCGTCCCGTCCAGCACCGTGGGTCGCCCGCGCAGGAACGTCGCGACCACCCGGCCCGGCAGCTCCATCCCGCGGAAGGGGTTGTTGCGCGACAGAGACTGAGACTCCATCGGCTCGATGGTCCGCACGACCGTCGGGTCGATGAGCACGACGTTCGCCGGCGACCCGAGCTGGAGCGGCTGTCCCTGGTCGAAGACACGTCCGATGGACGCCGGCCGCACCGACATCCGGTCGGCGACGGCTGCCCAGTCGAGCAGGCCGGTGTCGACCATGGTGTGCTGGACGACGCTGAGCGCCGTCTCGAGCCCGAGCATCCCCATCGCCGCCGCTCCCCACTCGCACTCCTTGTCCTCGGTGGGGTGGGGCGCGTGGTCGGTGGCGACGCAGTCGATCGTCCCGTCGGCGAGACCCGCGCGCAGCGCCGCCACGTCCTCGGACGTGCGCAGCGGCGGGTTCACCTTGTAGATCGGGTCGTACGTCGCGACGAGCTCGTCGGTCAGCAGCAGGTGGTGCGGGGTGACCTCGGCAGTCACCGCCCACCCCTTGCTCTTCGCCCAGCGGATGAGCTCAACCGAGCCGGACGTGGAGACGTGGCAGACGTGCAGCCGCGAGCCGACGTGGCCGGCGAGCAGGCAGTCGCGGGCGATCATCGCCTCCTCTGCGACCGCAGGCCAGCCGACCAGACCGAGCACACCCGACATCGCCCCCTCGTTCATCTGAGCGCCTTCGGTGAGGCGGGGCTCCTGGGGGTGCTGGGCGACGACCCCGTCGAACGCCTTGACGTACTCGAGGGCGCGCCGCATCAGCACAGCGTCGGAGACACAGATCCCGTCGTCGGAGAAGACGCGGACGCGGGCCGCCGAGTCAGCCATCGCTCCGAGCTCCGCCAGCCGCCGGCCGTCGAGTCCGACCGTGACGGCGCCTACCGGCCGCACGTCGCAGTACCCAGCGGTCTGGCCAAGGTTGTGGACCTGCTCGACGACGCCGGCGGTGTCGGCGACCGGCTCGGTGTTGGCCATCGCGTGCACCGCGGTGAAACCGCCGGCAGCGGCAGCGCGAGAGCCCGACTCCACCGTCTCCGCGTCCTCGCGACCCGGCTCACGCAGATGAGTGTGCAGGTCGACGAGGCCGGGGAGGGCGACAAGACCTTCCGCGTCGACGGTCACGGCATCGCGGGGTGCATCAGCCGGGTCGAGGACGCGGCCGTCGCGCAGCAGCAGATCGCACGGCGTACCGCCGAGCACCGAGACACCCGTGACCAGGTAGGTCGTCACAGCGCCGCCTCCTCAGCCGTGGGCTGCCCGCCGGTGGAGCCGCCGAGCAGCAGGTAGAGGACCGCCATCCGGACGGCGACACCGTTTGTCACCTGCTCGACGATGACGGAGCGGGCCGAGTCTGCGACGGTGGCAGAGATCTCCATGCCCCGGTTCATCGGGCCGGGGTGCATCACGATGGCGTGGTCCGGCAGCCGGGCGAAGCGACGGTCGTCGAGACCGTACCGGCGGCTGTACTCGCGGGCGCTGGGGAAGAACGCGTCGTTCATCCGCTCGCTCTGCACACGCAACATCATCACGGCGTCGCTCTTGTCGAGGGCGCCGTCGAGGTCGTACGACGTCTGCACCGGCCAGGTCGACACGCCCACCGGGAGCAAGGTCGGCGGCGCCACAAGCGTCACCTCCGCCCCGAGGGTGCTCAGCAGCAGAGCGTTGGAGCGGGCCACCCGGCTGTGCAGGACGTCACCGACGATGGTGACGCGGCGACCCTCGAGGTCGCCGAGGTGGCGCCGGAGGGTGAACGCGTCAAGGAGCGCCTGGGTCGGGTGCTCATGCGTGCCGTCGCCCGCGTTGACGACGCACGAGCGGACCCACCCGCTCGTCGCGAGCCGGTGCGGCGCGCCGGAGGAGCCGTGTCGGATCACGACCGCGTCGGCACCCATCGCCTCGAGCGTCAGCGCGGTGTCCTTGAGGCTCTCACCCTTGGAGACACTCGACCCCTTCGCAGCGAAGTTGATGACGTCGGCGCTGAGACGCTTGGCCGCCGCCTCGAACGAGATGCGGGTGCGGGTGGAGTCCTCGAAGAAGAGGTTGACCACGGTGCGGCCGCGCAGCGTGGGAAGCTTCTTGATCGGGCGGTCTGCGAGCGACAGCAGCTCCGCTGCCGTGTCGAGGATCTCGAGGGCGTCGTCGCGGGTCAGGTCGGCACTGGAGAGCAGGTGACGTCTCACCAGCAAGCTCCCTCGGCCGCCGATATCACCACGGCGTCGGAGTCGTCGACCTCGGCGAGTGTCACGGTGACGCGCTCGAGCAAAGACGTCGGGAGGTTCTTGCCGACGAAGTCGGCGCGGATCGGCAGCCGGCGGTGCCCTCGGTCGACAAGGACAGCGAGCTGGACGCCCCTGGGCCGTCCCACGTCGCCGAGGGCGTCGAGCGCCGCCCGGATGGTGCGGCCGCTGAAGAGCACGTCGTCGACCAGCACGACAATGGCGCCGTCGACGCCACGGGCAGGGATGTCGGTCCGCTCGAGAGTGCGCGCCGGACGCAACCGCAGGTCGTCACGGTACATCGTGATGTCGAGCGAGCCCGCGGGGATGTCGGTGCCCTCGACGCTCGCCATGGTCGCGGCGATCCGGTGCGCCAGTGGCACACCGCGGCGGGGGATTCCGAGGACGATGATCTCGTCCGAGCCCTTGTTGCGCTCGAGGATCTCGTGCGCGATGCGCGTCAGCGCGCGGGAGATGTCGGTAGCGTCGAGCACGATACGAGATGCGGTCGTGGCATCGACGCCGCGCCCAGCAGGCGACATGGGCCTGACCTCCTTCTCCGCCTCACCGGACGGGTCGTTAAAGGATGTCGTTCACGGATACCGTACATCAGACATCACTCATCGTGGTTTCTCGCTACCATTTCCAGGACATCGAAAGGAGAATCGTGGAGGAGACGTACGCGAAAGCCCTGGGGATGCGCCTGCGCGCCATCCGCCAGCAGCAAGCCTTGTCGCTCCAAGGCGTCGAGGAGAAGTCCCGCGGCACGTGGAAGGCTGTCGTGGTCGGATCCTATGAGCGCGGCGACCGCGCGATCACCGTCCAACGGTTGTCGGACCTCGCACGTTTCTACCGCGTGCCCGTCGCCGAGCTGCTGCCGGGTGCTGACGACCTGGGAGGCGGCGCCGAGCCACCGCCCAAGCTCGTCCTCGATCTCGAACGGCTCCAACAGCTCGATCTCGACGAGGCTGCCCAGCTGGCACGTTTCACGGCACAGATCCAGTCGATGCGCGGAGACTACAACGGTCGCGTCCTGACGGTGCGCAATGATGACCTTCACACCCTGTCGCTGATCTACGGCGAGTCCGCCAGTCAGCTCTCCGAGCGGCTGATCGACTGGGGTGTCCTGCGCCATGAGCAGGGGGACGGCGAACCGCCCGAGGGCTGACCTCTCGCGCTACCGTGCCTGCGCATCCGGCGGGCTCAGTCCCGCGATCTTCGCCAACAGGCCGTTGACGAACCCCGGCGAGTCGTCCGTCGACAGCTCGCCCGCCATCGCCACTGCCTCACTCAAGGCGACAGGTGTCGGCACCTCGTCGACGTAGCGCAGCTCGAACACCCCGATCCGCACGATGTTGCGGTCGACCGCGGGCATCCGCTCCAGCGGCCAACCGTCCGAGCAGACCGAGATCACGCTGTCGATGTCGTCGAGGTTGGCGACGACACCCTCGACGAGGCGCACGGTGTATTCGTTGAGGGGCGGTACGGCCTGGGTACGACGCTCGGCGAGTGTCCCGCCCGGGGGCAGGCTCTGCAGCTCGGACTCGAAGAGGATGTCGAGTGCGCGCTTGCGCGCCTTCGACCGCGCTCCCATCGGTGCCTCAGCTCGAGCTTCGGCCGAGGTAGCTCCCGTCGCGCGTGTCGACCTTGACCACCTCGCCGGTGGTGATGAAGAGGGGTACGGCGATCTCGTGGCCGGTCTCGAGGCGCGCCGGCTTGGTGCCACCCGTCGACCTGTCTCCCTGGAGGCCGGGCTCGGTGTACTGGATCTTCAGCTCGACCGAGGCGGGCAGCTCGATGTAGAGCGGCGTACCCTCGTGGACAGCCACCGTCGCGTCCTGGTTCTCCAGCAGGAAACGGGAGGCCTCCCCGACTGTCTCGGCGGGGACGTTGGTCTGCTCGTAGGTGTCGGGGTCCATGAACACGTAGGAGTCGCCGTCCAGGTAGAGGTAGCTCATCGTGCGCCTATCGACGTTGGCGACGTCGACCTTGACGTCGGCGTTGAACGTCTTGTCCACGGTCTTGCCCGACATCACGCTCTTGAGCTTCGTGCGCATCACCGCGCCACCCTTGCCGGGCTTGTGGTGCTGGAACCACACGACAGACCACAGCTGGCCATCGAGGTTGAGGACCATGCCGTTCTTGAGGTCGTTGGTCGTGGCCATGACGCCTTCTCTGCCTTCGGGTGGGGTACGTGGACGTTGCGGTTCCGTCGTACGACGGATGTCCGCGAACTCGGCCTCGCAGTCTAGCGGGGGCATTCCTACCAACCCCAATCCGCGACAACGACAAGGACCGCCTTGGCACCAGTGGTGACCACTAGTGTGACGACATGAGCTGGTTCTGGGTCATCGTGATCGCCTTCTTCGTGGTTCGTGCGCTGATGTCGATGAACAAGAAGACGTCGACCCAGGACCGCCAGTCACAGCTGCGCCAGCAGGTGCAGGCCCAACGGGGTCCGGCACCGGGCTCGCCGTGGCCGTTCAGTGGCTCAGCGCCAAATGTCCCACCGATGGGTCAGCCGAATGCCGCCTGGGCGCCCGAGTCGCAGCCCAGCCAACCGAATGCCGCCTGGGCGCCCGAGTCGCAGCCCGCTCCACCACCGGCGCCGACAGGGGCTGACTGGCAGGATCGGCTCGCCGCCGATGTCGAGGCACGGATCAGCGCCGCGACCCGGTATGTCGAGTCGCTCGAAGCCTCAGCACCGCCTCAAGGCCCTCCGTTGGTTGACCAGCTTCCCGCAGCAGCAGCGACGGCTCCGCTCGCTGTCCGGGCTGCGGTGACCGCGGAAGTGACGTCAGAGCCCGCTCCGTCGCCGTCGCCGCCCCTCACGTCGTTCGCGCATGAGCGCAGCGACATCGGCTCAGCTGCCCTGGAGAGCACGTTGGACAGCACGATCGAGAGCAGCCTGTTCGGCAGCTCCCCCGGCCCCATCACCGTCTCGGTGCTACCGGGTGCCGCCACTCAGCGGCTGCCCGCGGAGATCGAGGCTGCCGTGGCCGCGTTCATGGAGGCCGGTCAGGAGGTCGGTGCTGTCCGGTTCCTCTGTGACGAGCTCGGCCTGGGCATTCTCGACGCCCTGCGTGCTGCCCGCGAGGTCGCCGGCCTGCCGGTCAGCTGAGGCCGATCGTTCTCAGTGCCTGCAGGGCGAGGCGGTAAGAGTCAGCACCGAAGCCGGTGATGCTGCCTGTCGCGACCCCGGAGATCACGCTTGTGTGGCGGAACTCCTCACGGGCCATCGGGTTCGACAGGTGGACCTCGACGAGCGGTGCGGTGAGCAGCGCGCAGGCGTCACGCAGGGCGTAGCTGTAGTGGGTGAACGCTGCCGGGTTGAGCACGACGGCGCTCCCGGCGTCGGCTGCTTCGTGCAGCCAGGCGACCAGGTCCGACTCGCTATCGGTCTGCCGGACCTCCACGTCGAGACCCAGCTCGGCGGCCCACTCCCGGCAGGACGCCACCAGGTCGTCGTACGACGTCGAGCCGTAGACCTCGGGCTCGCGGGTGCCGAGACGCCCCAGGTTGGGACCGTTGAGGACGAGCACATGCACGACCGGAGCCTACCGGTCGGGTCGCGGCGCGAGCTCGGCGAACGCCGCGGTCAGCAGGTCCGGGTCGGGGCCCTCGAGGATAGAAGGTCGCGCCAGTGCGTCCAGGACGACGAAGCGCAGCGTGTCGCCGCGTGACTTCTTGTCGACCCCCATCGCAGCACGCAGCGTCGACCAGTCGGCACCCGAGTACGACGTGGGAAGCCCCAGGGCTTCGAGCACACGTCGGTGCCGGACTGCGGTGGCGTCGTCGAGTCGCCCGGCGAGCCTGGCAAGCTCGGCGGCGTACGTCATCCCGACGGCGACAGCCTCTCCGTGCCGCCAGGAGTAGCCTTCGGCGCGCTCGACCGCATGACCGAGCGTGTGACCGTAGTTGAGCGCCTCGCGACCGACATGGGCGCCGCGTGAGGTGGCTTCGTGGAGGTCGAGACTGACGACGTCTGACTTGACCTGGATGGCCCGCTCGATGAGCTCACGGCAGCGCGCATCGGTGGGGTCGACCGACTCTTCGGGGCTCTCCTCGACGATCTCGAGGATGCGCGGGTCGACGATGAACCCACACTTCACGACCTCGGCGAGCCCGCTCACCAGCTCGGAGCGGGAGAGCGTGTCGAGGCTTGCGAGGTCACAGAGCACACCGGCCGGCTGGTGGAACGACCCGACCAGGTTCTTGCCCTCGGACGTGTTGATTCCCGTCTTGCCGCCGACGGCAGCGTCGACCATGCCGAGCATGGTGGTCGGGACGTGCACGACCCTCAGCCCCCGCAGGAACGTCGCGGCCACGAAGCCGGCGAGATCGGTCGTGGCTCCTCCGCCGACGCCGACGACGGTATCCGAGCGGGTGAACCCGGCCTGTCCGAGCGCCGTCCAGCAGGCGGCCGCGACCTCGGCTGTCTTCGCCGCCTCCGAGTCCGGCACCTCGAGAGCATGAGTGTCATAGCCGGCCGCCGAGAGGCTGTCGCGGACGGCATGGCCGGCCGTCGACAGCGTCCGCGGGTGGATCACCGCCACCCGGCGTGCCTCGTCTCCCACCAGGGCAGCGAGCTCGCCCAGCAGACCGTGTCCGACCACCACGTCGTACGGCGCCGGCGCGTGCACCCGGATGCGGGTGGTGTCAGCCATGCGGTGCCGCATCAGATGTGAGGGCTGCGAGCTCTGCCTCGACCGCGTCAGCGACGTCCTCGACTGCCCGTCGGTCGGTCAGCACCGTGACAGTCGCGACCTCGCGATAGAGGGGGCGACGTGCGTCGAGCAGAGCCTTCAGCTGGCTGCGGACGTTGCCGAGCAGCAACGGCCGTGTCACCCCGAGTCCGACGCGAGACGAGGCCTCGGCGAGCCCGACGTCGAGGAACGCGACGCGCCGACCCGCGAGCGCAGCCCTCGTCGACGGGTCGAGGACGGCTCCCCCGCCGAGAGCCAGCACTCCCTGATGGGACGTCAGGGCGGCTACCACGGCGGCGGCTTCCGCCGCACGGAAGGCGGCTTCGCCGTCATCGACGAAGATGTCGCTGATCGGCTTGCCGAACTGGCCTTCCACGTCTCGGTCAGTGTCTCGGAAGGCGACGTCCCAGCGGTCGGCAAGCAACGTCCCGACGGTCGTCTTACCGGCACCTGGTGCGCCGACGACCACCAGCGCCGGGTGCACGACCCCACTCACCGATGCCTCATGGCGGCCAGGTAGCCCTCACAGTTGCGGCGGGTCTCACCGACGGAGTCTCCACCGAACTTCTCCAAGGCGGCCTCCGCCAGGACGAGGGAAACCATCGCCTCGGCCACCACAGCGGCGGCCGGGACGGCGCAGACGTCCGAACGCTGATGGTGAGCGACGGCCGACTCACCGGTCGCCACGTCAACGGTCCGCAGGGCCCGCGGGATGGTGGCGATGGGCTTCATCGCCGCGCGCACCCGAAGCAGCTCCCCTGTCGACATCCCGCCCTCGGTGCCGCCGGAGCGATGCGACGTACGTCGGATGCCGTCGGCACCGGGCTCCATCTCGTCGTGGGCGGCGGACCCGGGACCGCGCGCCAGCTCGAAACCGTCGCCTACCTCGACGCCCTTGATCGCCTGGATGCCCATCAGGGCACCGGCGAGGCGAGAGTCGAGCCGCCGGTCCCAGTGGACGTGGGAGCCGAGACCCGGCGGCAGACCGTACGCGACGACCTCGACAATCCCGCCGAGGGTGTCGCCTTCCTCGTGCGCCTTGTCGATCTGGGCTGTCATCGCGGCGCTGGCGTCGGGATCGAGACAGCGCACCGGGTCGCCGTCGAGGGCGTCGACCTGGTCGGGTGTGGGCACCACGCCGGTGGGCGCCTGCGCCGCCCCGATCGAGACCACATGTGCGACGAGGCGAACGTCGAGGGCCTGGTCGAGGAACGCCGATGCCACTGCGCCGAGGGCCACCCGAGCGGCAGTCTCACGAGCGCTTGCCCGCTCGAGGACAGGACGTGCCTCGTCGAAGTCGTACTTCTGCATGCCCACGAGGTCGGCGTGGCCCGGCCGGGGTCTCGTCAGGGGGGCGTTGCGCGCCAGACCCGCGAGGACGTCGGGGTCGACGCGGTCGGCAGACATCACCTGCTCCCACTTCGGCCACTCGGTGTTGCCGATGGTCACGGCGACGGGTGCGCCCGTGGTCAGACCGTGCCTCACGCCCCCGAGGATCGTCACCTCGTCCTGCTCGAACTTCATCCGGGCTCCACGGCCGTAGCCGAGCCGACGACGCGCCAGAACCGCCCGGATATCGCCAGTGGTGACCCCAACACCCGCCGGGAGCCCCTCGAGGACTGCGACGAGGGCAGGACCGTGCGACTCACCTGCCGTCAGCCAACGAAGCATGGCGCCGAGTCTGTCACGACCCCACCACCAGGCGGGCCGAGGACACCACAGCCAGGTCCGGTGGGGCCGACGGCTCTTGCGCCTTCGCTTCGCTCTTTGACGGCGCTGCGAGTCCGCCGCCCCCACCCTCCCGAATGCAGCTCGTCGCGGCGGCTAGTGCTTCTCGTTGTTAGTTCTTCGGGGGCCTGATCCAGGCGGTGGGGTCGCCGAGGCAGCCGCCGCAGGCGGTGTCGAGTGCGTCCTCGGGGCTCCCCCGCGGTACCCCCCCGGTGGGCAGGAC
>JACDHG010000216.1 GCA_013821195.1 Propionibacteriales bacterium | reverse complement strand
GGGCGCGCCCGTGGTGGCCCACCATCAGTGACTCGCTTCGGGTCTCGGTGTACTTGCACGGCTTGCCGATGCGCCGTGCCACCAGCACGGTGATGAACTCCTCCGGCGTGACCTGCAGCTTGCCGCCGAAGCCACCGCCGACGTCGGGGGCGATGACCCGCAGCTTGCTCTCGGAGATGCCCAGCGACAGGGCCAGCAGCACCCGCAGGATGTGCGGGATCTGGGTCGCGCTCCACAGCACCGTCTGCTCGCCGGTGGGGTCACACACCATCGAACGGGGTTCCATGAAGGCAGGGATCAGCCGCTGCTGCTCGTACTCCCGCTCGAACACGATGCCATCGGCGCGGGCAGCCTCGATGACGGCATCGACGTCGCCGGGGCTGGACTCGGTCTGGAAGTCCATCACCAAGTGGGCGCTCTCATTGGTGCCGATCTCGGGATGGATGACCGTCTCGTCCTTGAGCGCCTCCCTGGTGTCCAGCAGCACCGGCAAGTCGTCGTAGTCGACGTCGACCAGCTCGACGGCGTCCCGGGCGGCGGCCGCGGACCGGGCCACCACACACGCGACGATCTCGCCGGCGAACCGTACGGTGTCGACCGCCATCGACGGGTGCGTCGGGGTCTTCTGCTCCGGGGTGATGGTCCAGACGTTCGGCAGGGTGCCCTGCTCGTCGGCCAGGTCGCTGCCGGCGATCACCGTCACCACACCAGGTGCGCTGCGCGCGGCCTCGACGTCGACCGACGTGATGGTTGCGTGCGCCATCGGGCTGCGCACCATCGCCAGATGCAGCATCCCCGGCAGCGTCATGTTGTCGGTCCAGCGGGTGCGACCGGTGATCAGCCGCTGGTCCTCCTTGCGGCGGCGAGACGCACCGACCTCGCCCCGCGGCGCGTCAGTGGCGGGCCGGTCCTCGACGGCGGTCATCGCGAGCTCCCTGCGGTGGTTGCGGAGTCGCTCATCGTCTGCGCGGCGGACCGTACGGCGGTCACGATGTTCTGGTAGCCGGTGCAGCGGCACAGGTTGCCCTCAAGCCCGTCGCGCACCTCTTGCTCAGAGGGGTCCGGGTTGTCGGCAAGCAGGTCGATCGACTGCATGATCATCCCCGGTGTGCAGTAGCCGCACTGCAGCGCGTGGCACTCGTGGAAGGCCTGCTGCATCGGGTGCAGCTCGCCATCCGTGGCCAGGCCCTCGATGGTGGTCACCTCGTGCCCGTGGGCCTGAACGGCCAGCACGGAGCACGACTTCACGCTGCGACCGTCCAGGTGCACCGTGCAGGCACCGCAGTTGCTGGTGTCACACCCGATCACGGTGCCGGTCTTGCTCAGTCGTTCGCGCAGGTACTGCACGAGCAACAGGCGGGGCTCCACGTCGTCGGAGTACGAAACCCCGTCGACCTTGACATCGATCTGCGCCATTGCGCCTCCTCGTCGAGACCTCAGACCTTGATCCAACGACGTGATCGGCGTCACGACAAGTAGATGCATGAATCTTCTCGGAAATCAACCCCCCGCAGCGCCCCTCCTGAACCCCTGCCACACCCCTGGCGCGCGCCACGTGAAAGGTTGGTCAGCCACGTAAACGTGGCGCACGACGACCGGGGAAGAGGCGGTCAGGAGGGAGCGCGGGGCGGTCAGCTGGGGGTGCGGCGCTCCAGATCGTCCCCGTGGTGGATGGCGCCATCGATGCCCGACAGCCGCTCACCTCCGCCGCCCCAGCGCAATGCGATGATCTCGGCCGCAATGGACACCGCCGTCTCCTCCGGCGTACGGGCACCAAGATCGAGCCCGATCGGGCTGGAGAACCGGCCCAGCTCGGTGTCGGTCAGCCCTGCCGTGCGCAGCCGCTGCAACCGGTCCTCGTGCGTGCGCCGGGATCCCATCGCACCCACGTACGCCGGCCGCTGGTCCGCGGGCAGTCGCAACGCGACCTCGAGCAGCGGCACGTCGAACTTCGGGTCGTGGGTGAGCACGCAGATCACGGTGCGCTCGTCGAGGTCGCCGGCGTCGGCGTGCCGGCGCAGGTAGCGGTGCGGCCAGTCGATGACCACCTCGTCGGCGTCGGGGAAGCGGGCGGCGGTGGCGAACACCGGCCGGGCGTCGCAGACCGTGACCCGATAGCCGAGGAACGCACCGACCCGGGCGACAGCAGCGGCAAAGTCGATCGCGCCGAACACCAGCAGCCGAGGCTTCGGCGCATAGGACGCGGCGAACACCCGCATGCCCTCCCCGCGGCGCTGCCCGTCCGGGCCGTACGTCAGCACCGTGCTGCGCCCCTGGGCCAGCAGACCGCGGACGTCGTCGGCGACCGCTGCGTCGGCCCGGTCCGAGCCCAGCGACCCGTCCGGCTGGTCGGTGGGACGGACAATCAGCCGCCGACCCACCCGCCCCGGCTCGGGGTGGTCGATCACGGTGACCACGGCTACCGGACGCGACGCGGCGATGTCCGCCGCGAGCTCCTCCAACTGCGGGAACGTCTGCTGGGATACCGATTCGACGAACACGTCGAGCACGCCACCGCAAGTCAGCCCCACCGCGAACGCATCACCGTCGGACACCCCGTAGCGCTCCAGCACCGGCGAGCCGTCAGCCACCACAGCCTGCGCCTGCTCGTACACCGCGCCCTCGACGCAGCCCCCGGACACCGAACCGACGGCGGTCCCGTCCGGTCCGACCAGCATCGAGGCGCCGGGCGGGCGGGGCGCCGAGCGCCAGCTGGCCACCACCGTGCCGACACCCACCTCGTCACCGGAGCGCCACCACTGCAGCAAATCGTCCAGCACTTCACGCATCGGCGATCACCGCCAGCAGCTGCTCGAAGGTCGCCAGCGAGTGTCCGGCGAGCAGCGCATCAATGGCCGGGGTCACCGCCACGATGCCGCGCTGTACCGGTAGATAGCCGGCCTTGCCGCGGTGCGGGTTGACCCAGACAAGGCGGTGCGCCAGCCGGCGCAGCCGCAGTGCCTGTTCGGCGAGCAGGTCGGTGTCACCACGCTCCCAGCCGTCGCTGCACACGACGACCACCGCGCCTCGGGCCATCCCGCGCTGACCGTGCCGGTCGAGGAATGCCTTCAGCACCTCGCCGAGTCGGGTGCCGCCGGACCAGTCCGGGACCGTACGCCCAGCAGCGGCCAGCGCGGTGTGCGCGTCGGTCAGCCGAAGCGCCGGGGTTATGCGGGTGAGCCGGGTGCCCATCGTGAGCACCTCGGTGGTCGTCGGCGCGCTGCGCACCACCCGGTGCGCCAGCCGCAGCAGGTGGTCGGCGTACGGCTCCATCGAGCCCGACACGTCCATCAGCAGCACCACCCGGCGGGGTCTGCTGCTGCGTCGTCGGTGACACAACAGGGCGGGCTCGCCGGCGCGGCGCAGCTGGTCGCGCAAGGTACGCCGGCCGTCGACGTCGCCGCGCCGGGCCGCCCGCAGCCGGGAGCTGGTCCGCTGCGGCACCCGCACCGTGAGCCGGTCGAGCAGCTGGTCGAGGCGGCGCCGCTCGGCCGGGCCGAGGTCGGCGACGTCGCGGTGCCGCAACAGCTCGGCGTCGCTGGCGACCGCCCGCAGGCCGAAACCGTCGGTGTCAGACTCTTCACCGGCACCGTTGGGATCCGACGCCAACTCTGGTTGTCGCACCGTACGGGGCTTGCTGCGTGCGGTGGTGCCCGACGATCGCTCACCACCGAACCACGACGCGAACACCTGGTCGAAGCGCTCGATGTCGTCCGGCCCGGCGCACAGCGTTGCCCGACCGGACCAGTACACGGCGTCCCGGCGGTCGGCCCCGATGAGCGCTGTGGCCTGCAGGAACTGCTGACCGCGATCAGGAGTGACCGGCACACCGGCCGCTCGCAGCGCGGCGGTGAACGCCAACAGCAACGCGTCGACCTCAGGTGCGACGGAAGCCATCGCTCAGCCCGCCAGTATCCGGTCGAGATGGTCGCGGGCACGCTCGATGTCCTCGCGATACTTGACCACAGCACCGAGGGTGGCCGCCGCGCCGGCGAGGTCGAGCCGGTCTCGACCGAGGGCGTCAAGCGCTCGAGCCCAATCGAGGGTCTCGGCCACCCCGGGTGGTTTGCGCAGGTCAGCGCCGGCACGCAGCCGGTGCACCGCGCCGGCGACCTGCTCGGCGAGCTGCTGGCTGAGCCCGGGCATGCGGGTGCGGACGATCTCGATCTCGCGGGCCAACCCCGGGTGCTCGATCCAGTGGTAGAGGCACCGTCGCTTGAGCGCGTCGTGCAGCTCGCGGGTGCGGTTCGAGGTCAGCACGACTACCGGGGGCGGGTCGGCGGTCACCGTGCCGTACTCGGGGATGGTCACCTGATAGGTGGACAGCACCTCGAGCAGGAACGCCTCGAACTCGTCGTCGGCACGGTCCACCTCGTCGATCAGCAGCACCGCTGGGCTGGCACGCAGCGCGCGCAGCACCGGCCGGTCGAGCAGGAAGCGCTCGTCGAACAGCGACTCCTCGACCGCGACGGTATCCAGCTCGGCGCCCGGCGCGCGGGTCGCCTCGACTGTCCGCAGGTGCAGGATCTGACGGGGAAAGTCCCAGTCGTACAACGCCTGGGTCGCGTCGATCCCCTCGTAGCACTGCAGCCGCACCAGCGGCACGTCGAGCAGACCGGACAGCGCCTCGGCCAGGGCGGTCTTCCCGGTGCCGGGCTCACCCTC
>JACDHG010000063.1 GCA_013821195.1 Propionibacteriales bacterium | reverse complement strand
CGGTAACCCCAAACCTGCTCTAGCAGGACCTCCCGAGTGAACACCTGCCACGGCTTGCGCGCGAGGCAGACGAGCAGGTCGAACTCCAGGGGCGTGAGGGACAGGCTGTCGTTACCGCGCTTGACCGTGTGTCCGGCGACGTCGATTACGAGGTCGCCTATCTCGATGGCCTCGGGAGCCGACTCCTCGTAGGTGCGGAGACGAGCGCGCAGCCTGGCGACGAGCTCCTTTGGCTTGAACGGCTTGACGACGTAGTCGTCGGCACCGGACTCGAGACCGACGACCACGTCGATGGTGTCGCTTTTCGCAGTGAGCATGATGATCGGCACGCCTGACTCACCCCGGATCTCACGGCAGACATCCACCCCGTCCTTTCCCGGCAACATCAGGTCGAGAAGGACCAGGTCGGGCCTGAACTCGCGGACGACGGTCATCGCACGGTCACCGGTAGGACAGATTCGTGGTTCGAAACCCTCGTTACGCAACACGATCGTCAACATCTCCGCGAGCGAGGCGTCGTCATCGACGACCAGGATCTTCCCTCGATACCTGCGCACTGCTTCCACAGCTGTGACTCACTCCTTCTCAGCAGCCCACCCCTGGATGGAGAGCCGCGCTACGTACGAAGGGTACGTCGCCGAGCTCGCCGAGCAGCGGAGGTGACGCAGCAACGCGGCATGCTCCACGGTCAGTAGCGGTACTGATCCGACTTGAAGGGACCCGCGGTGCTCACCCCGAGATATTTCGCCTGTTCGTCCGTGAGTGTCGTCAAGGAGACGCCGAGCGCCGCGAGGTGGAGCCGGGCGACCTCCTCGTCGAGGTGCTTGGGCAGGACATAGACGTCGGTGGGGTACTGGTCTGCCTTCGTGAAGAGCTCGATCTGGGCTAGCACCTGGTTGGTGAACGAGTTCGACATGACGAAGGACGGATGACCAGTCGCGTTGCCGAGGTTCATCAGCCGACCCTCGCTGAGCACGATGATCGAGTGCCCGTCCGGGAAGGTCCAGAGGTCGACCTGTGGCTTGACCGTCTTGCGTTCGATGCCCGGGACCGCCGCAAGACCGGCCATGTCGAGCTCGTTGTCGAAGTGACCGATGTTGCCGAGAATCGCCTGGTGCTTCAGCCGGCCCATCTGCGCGGCCGTCACGACCTGGTAGCAACCGGTGGCGGTGATGACGATGTCGGCCGTCTCGATGACGGCTTCGAGGGTGGCGACCTGATAGCCGTCCATGGCCGCCTGCAGCGCGCAGATCGGGTCGACCTCGGTGACGATCACGCGTGCGCCCTGGCCGCGCAGCGACTCGGCACAGCCCTTGCCCACGTCGCCGTACCCGCAGACCACGGCGACCTTGCCGCCGACGAGGACGTCGGTGGCACGGAAGATGGCGTCGATGAGGGAGTGCCGGCAGCCGTACTTGTTGTCGAACTTCGACTTGGTCACCGCGTCGTTGACGTTGATTGCCGGGAACAGCAGGGCACCGTCGCGCTGACGCTCGTAGAGACGGTGGACACCAGTCGTGGTCTCCTCCGTGACACCCACGATGCCGTTCGCGATGGAGGTCCACTTCGTCGGAGTCTCGCCGAGGGAGCGGGTGAGCACAGTGAGGACCTCGCGGAGCTCCCCGTTGTCGGTGGAGTCGGGCGACGGCACCGCGCCTTCCTTCTCGTACTCGACCCCGAGGTGGACGAGCATGGTGGCGTCCCCACCGTCGTCGAGGATCATGTTGGGGGCGCCGTCGTCGTCGGGCCAGGTGAGTGCCTGCTCGGTGCACCACCAGTACTCCGCGAGCGTCTCCCCCTTCCAGGCGAAGACCGGCACACCCTGCGGATCGTCCGGCGTACCGTCCTTGCCGACCGCGACCGCCGCTGCGGCCTCGTCCTGGGTGGAGAAGATGTTGCAGCTCGCCCAGCGCACCTGCGCGCCGAGGGCGGTGAGCGTCTCGATCAGCACGGCGGTCTGCACTGTCATGTGCAGCGAGCCGGTGATCCGGGCTCCGCTGAGCGGCTTCGTCTCACCGAAGCGCTCGCGCATCGCCATCAGGCCGGGCATCTCATGCTCGGCAAGCGTGATCTCGGTGCGGCCGTAGTCGGCCAGTGTCAGGTCTGCAACCTTGAAGTCCATGGGGGCAAGCGTAGTTGGAGTCAGGCGTGGCGGGAAATCTGCTCAGCGTCTGATGTCGGGCTCGATGAAGATGTAGCGCGCCTCCGGTACCGTGGCGCGGATGCGCTCCTCGGCCGCGTTGATCGCGTCGGTGATCTCATTGACGACGTCGGTGGGTCGCACCGAGATCTTGCACGCCACCAGGATCTCCTCCGGACCTACGTGCAGGGTCCGCAGGCTGATGATGTCGAGGACGTCGTCGCTGGCGAGGACGCCCTCCTCGATCTTCACCTGGTGGTCAGGGCTGGCCGACTCTCCGAGCAGCAGGCTCTTCGTCTCGATCGCGAGCACGATGGCGACGACGACGAGCAGCAGGCCGATGGCGGCGGTGCCGGCCACGTCCCAGTAGCCGTTCTCCGTCACCAGTGTCAGGCTGACGCCCATCAGGGCGAGGACCAGACCGACCAGCGCGGCGAAGTCCTCCAGCAGGATCACCGGAAGCTCCGGCGACTTTGCCCGCCTGACGAACGTGCTCCAGGAGGCTGTGCCACGGCTCCGGTTGGACTCGACGATCGCGGTGCGGAACGAGAAGGACTCCATCACGATGGCGGCCACCAGCACGACGATCGGCACCCACCAGTAGCTGCTCTCGAGCAGCTGGTTCTCCTCGCCTGCATGGACCTCTTCGTACTTGTGGAACGCTTCGTAGAGCGCGAAGAGCCCGCCCACGGAAAAGAGCACGATCGCGACGATGAACGCGTAGATGTAGCGCTCACGCCCGAACCCGAACTGATGGTTGGCCGTCGCCGGCCGCTGCGATCGCTTGCCACCGAGCAGCAGCAGACCTTGGTTGCCGGCATCCGCGACCGAGTGGATCGACTCGGCCAGCATTGACGAGGCGCCGGTCAGGAGCCACGCGACGAACTTCGTGACCGCGATGCCGCTGTTGGCGAGCAGGGCCGCGACGACCGCCTTGGTCCCACCTTCAGTGCTCACGGTCTCCCTCGCCTGTCGTCGTCGCGGGCCAGCCCGATCCCGAGATAGGCGGCTGCGTAACTGCCCGTGGTCAGCAGTGACGCGTAGCGTGCCATCTCCGGTCCCTCCATGGCATCGATGGTCTGCGTATGCACGTTGTGCGCGGCCGCGACGGCGGTGAGATGACCACGGTCGGCACGGATCGACGCCTCCTCGGTGCCGTCGTCGAGCACGAGCAGACCGCTCCGCATCAACTGGCCGACCGTGTCGTCGAAGGGGTCCGCGAACAGGTCCCTGTCGCGGGTGGCCTCCAGGACAGGCAGCAGGTGTCCGGCATCGGCAGCGAGCGCCGGCCTCCCCGACGTACGCCGCACTGCTTCGGCGACCCGGCGAGCAGCACGGGCGGCCAGCACGGATCCGCCCCAGACCAGGGGGGCACAATCGGCGAGGAACAAGGCGAGGTCCTTCGCGGGGTTCGACGAGATGTCGCGGTGCGGTGAACAGGTCACTGCCACCTGGTCGAGGATGCCGGCGACGTCGTCCGCGGCTATCTCCGGGCCCACGCCGAGGGAGTGCAGTGCCTGCAGCATGACAACGGCACCGGCCAGAGTGTCCTCCGTCTGCGTCGGCAGCACGTTGCTGTGCCGCCCCTGCGCGTGCTCAGCGATCACGGAGTGCGGAGGGCAGGCTGCGATCAGGGAGCAGCCGCGCCGCACCGCCTCGCGCACCGCCGATGTGGCGCCACCGTCTGCCCCTGCCGGCGCCAGCACCAGAACGAGGTCGAGGGCCCCCGCCCAGCCCGGCAGCCCTGGCCCGGGCCACGCGACGAACGGGACCGGACACCATGGCTCGAGCACCGCCCGCAGCAACCGCGCGTCTGCCCCGGCGGCAACGATCGCTCGGGGCGTCGAGTCGCGTGGCAGCTGCGCGATCGCCTCCTCGGCTGCGCCAGCCTGGGATCGCACGCGAGCGCCTGACTCCGCAAGCCACCGCAGCCCCGCGTCGGCGGCTGCCAGGACCTCGGGATCGTCGAGCCGCGTGTCATCGAAGACGTCTGGCATGCTCAGACGGGTCCCGCATCGCCTTCGGCAGAGCGCCGCGCCTCGTCAACGAGCATC
The DNA here is from genome assembly GCA_013821195.1 of Propionibacteriales bacterium. GTDB lineage: Bacteria > Actinomycetota > Actinomycetes > Propionibacteriales > Nocardioidaceae > JACDHG01. Next base: position 7,133 of record JACDHG010000063.1, on the reverse strand, counting down.
ACGGGGATGTCGTCGCGGACCGGATAGATCAACCCGCAACGGTCACAGATCAGCTCGTCGTTGTCATGGTCGACGGTCAAGGAACCCTTGCAGTCGGGGCAGACCAAGATGTCGAGCAGCACCGGGTCCAGCTTCACGTTGTCCTCCTCATCAGCGCCACGACCTCGTCGCGGACGTCGGCCATGATGGCCCTGGTCGTGCCTTCGACGTTGAGTCGCAAGAGCGGCTCGGTGTTCGACGCCCGCACATTGAACCACCACTCGTCGGCGCTGACTGTCAGCCCGTCCAGGCGGTCGAGCGTAGTCCCCGGTCGTCCGCAGTACGCATCCGCCACCGCGGCCAGGACGGCCGCTGCGTCCGGGAGCATCGTGTTGATCTCGCCCGACGAGAAGTAGGGGTCGAGATCCCTGACGAGCTCCGACACCGCAGACTCGCCGACGGCCAGCGAGGCAAGCAGGTGAAGTGCCGCGAGCATGCCAGAGTCGGCGTACCAGAAGTCTCGGAAGTAGAAGTGGCCCGAGTGTTCGCCACCGAAGGCAGCGTTCTCATCGGCCATCGTCGCCTTGATCAGCGAGTGCCCCACTCTGGTGCGGATCGCGACTCCGCCGTGGTGAGCGATGATCTGAGGCACTGCCCGACTGGTGATCACGTTGTGGATGATCCGCGCACCTGGCTCGACGGTCAGGCAGCGCACCGCGATCAACGCGGTGAGTGCTGACGGTGAGACGACGCTGCCCTGCTCGTCGATGACGAAGCATCGGTCGGCGTCACCGTCGAAGGCCAGACCGACGTCGGCTCCTTCGGCGACGACGGCTTCCTGCAGGTCCCTGAGGTTGGCGGGGTCGAGCGGGTTGGCGTCATGGTGGGGGAACGACCCGTCCAGATCGAAGTACATGGCTACCAGTTCGACGTCGAGCCGACCCAAGACAGCGGGAGCGGTGTGTCCGGCCATCCCCGAGCCCGCGTCGACCACCACCTTCAGTCGCCGACCGCGGACCGGCACCAGGTCGAGCAGGTACGACGCATAGCTGTCGAGCAGGTCGCGGTCCTCCACACTGCCGCGGGGTCTGACCACCTCGACGGCATGACCGCGCTCCAGACGAGCCCGGATGGCGACCAGCCCGGTGGCGGACGAGAGCGCCACGGCTCCCGCCCGGCAGAGCTTGATCCCGTTGTAGGCGGCGGGATTGTGCGACGCGGTGAACATCGCTCCCGGCAGCCCGAGCCGCCCTGAGGCGAAGTAGAGCTGGTCCGTCGAAGCCAGACCGATGCGTATGACGTCGGCGCCACGGTCACGGACGCCGTCGGAGAATGCGTTCGACAGCGGCACCGATGTAGGGCGCATGTCACGCCCCACCACGACGGCGGGCTCGCTGCTGCCGTCGAGCGCCTCATCGGCGAACGCGGCTCCGATTGCTCGAGCCGTCGAGTCGTCGAGCTGCGAAGGGACGAGGCCGCGGACGTCATACGCCTTGAAGATCGCCTCGAGGTCAGCCACCCGCCCATCCTCGCAGAGCCTCACTCACGAAGGTCAGGGGTCGATCTCGTCGGCCTCGCGCCCGAGCAGGTCGGCGATGTGCTCCACCAGCACGTCGTGGACGAGGGCGGCACGCTCGAGTTGGGTGCGCGCCCGCAGCTCGATCGGCCGCCGGAACAGCACGATGCGGGCGGGCCTCCGGCCCCTCGCCCGCACCAACGAGCCAAGCGGCACCGGCTCGCCTGTCCAACCGTCCGGAATCTGTGGGACGTCCTCGGTGCCGAACTCGACGTCACGCAGCTCGTCCTCCCAATGAACGGCGAGCCGCTCGACCAGCGAGACCACGAGGTCGTCGAACTGCTGGGCTCGATCGTGTCCGAGCGGTGGGTCCGGGGTGAGTGGTCCGGCCAGCACGATCGGCCCCCGGGCACCGCGACCATGTCGGTCGCGTGCGGAACCGGTGCGCGCCCTCACGATCGGAAGGTCGTGCGGATGCAGTCGACGAGCCACGGCACACACATTAGTGCCCGCTGCGGGCGACGCCGAGACACGGATATTTCCGCGTCAACAATGCCGGGCGGAGGCAAACGACACCTGTACGGTCGCAGGGTGAGTCGACGTCGCGCGTGTTCCCGCAGCACGTGTGGACGTGCTGCCATAGCGACGCTCACGTACGTCTACTCCGACCAGACGGCAGTCCTTGGGCCGCTGGCGACGTACGCCGAGCCGCACGCCTACGACCTGTGCGACTTCCATGCAGATCGGCTCAGCGTCCCCCGCGGCTGGGAGGTGATCCGGCTCAGCCTGGCCACCGCCACATCCGGTCCCACCGAGGACGACCTGCTGGCTCTCGCCGACGCGGTCCGCGAGGCCGGCCGGCCGAGGATCGCCGACGAGCCCCTCGGTCAGGCTGTCGAGGCAGGGCGACGAGGTCACCTGCGGATGCTGAACTCGACCGACGCCTGAGCAACACCTAGAGGCGAGGAACAGGAGGAGAAACCCTAGCCTGCGCGCTTCTTGAGCTTTCGTCGCTCCCGCTCTGAGAGCCCTCCCCAGATGCCGAAGCGCTCGTCGTTGTGCAGGGCGTAGTCGAGGCAGCTCCCACGAACGTCACAGGACAGGCACACCCGCTTGGCCTCCCGCGTCGACCCGCCCTTCTCGGGGAAGAATGCTTCGGGGTCAGTCTGCGCGCACAGGGCACGCTCCTGCCACATCAGTTCTTCGGCTTCGCCGTCGAGTATCTCCAGCTCTCGCACGCGCTTGCCTCCTCGACCCTTCGTATGACTCGCGACAGTGCCGCTCCGAAGACGACACTGATGGAATTACATGCCTGTAAGCCCCTCTACGTCAAGTGACTGGCGAAATTCCGTCACGACACGCCGTGAATTCTCGATGAGTGCCCACAGAGAGCAGCTGCCACAGACCTCGATGGTCTGCGGCAGCTTCCGGGAGACGAGGCGTTGACGTGACTCAGGGAGGAGGTTGTTGCCACCAACCACCTTGCTGGGGCGGTTGTTCGTCACGGCGCTCCTGCGACTCTGCCGGAGGGTTCTCGTCCGGCGGCGTCCACTGCTGGGTCTCGTCGACGGCAGGCTCACCCGGTTGGCCTTGACCAGTTGTCTCAGCGGGCGGTTGCTGGCCCCATCCCGGCTGCTCCGCCTGGTGCTCCGGCTGCTGGCCCCAGGCCTCCTGCTCCGGCTGTTGCTGGGGATGCTGCTCCTGCTGCTGTCCCCAGCCGGACTGCCCGGACGACGACTGGTCCCATGAGGAGGCGGGTTGTCCTTGCTGGCCGGCTTGCGACTGCTCACCCCAGCTCGCGGGGGCACCGCCGCCGGCGATGTACTCCTGACCGCCGGCGTGCTGCTGAGACTGTTGCGACTGGCCCCAGTCCTGCTGCTGGCCGTAGTCCTGCTGCTGGCCGTAACCCTGATGGGGCTGGTTCCAGCCTTGCTGCTGGCCATAGCCCTGCTGCTGGTTCCACTGGTTGCTCGGTGCAGACTTGGGAAGTCCCTGCAAAGCGGTGAAGGCGAAGAAGACCGCGAGGCCGAGGAACACCAGCTGCGCGAGTCCGAGGAAGATCCCGATGATCTTTCCTGCGCCGAAGACGCCACCGAAGAAGTCCCCACCGAGACCGCTGTCGGCCCCGAACGCCGTGAACCATGAGATGAGGGCGAACAGGAACGAGATCGCTCCGATGCCGAGGGCGACGAGCACCACGATCTTGGCGTTCTTGCTCGCCTGACCGAACCCCACGACGAGCGCGACCGCAATCACGAGAGACAGCACGAGGACCGGATGGGCGAACACGTAGCCGACGGCTGCTGCGCGCTCGGCGAACGCGACCCCGAAGTCTTCCTCGCTCTTGAACAGCAGCGAGAGACCGCTGATCACGTAGAGAGCGGCGACTCCCAGCAACGCGTAGGCGAAGATCTCGCGAAATTTCTTTGTCGCTTCCGTGACCACGGATAACCCCCTGGTTAGGTGTCGGAGTTGGTGAGATGTCAAAGTACGCGAGCCATAGCCTGCCACAACGGCGGGTCGCATGGGTCTTGGCCCACGCCACTAGCCTGCCCCTATGAGAATTGCCGTGCTGTCGGGAGGCATCGGTGGAGCACGATTCATCTCCGGTCTCCGCGACGCCCTCGATGGCCGACCCGACGCCGAAGTCACTGTCATCGGCAACACCGCCGATGACATCTGGCTCTTCGGCCTACGCGTCTGCCCTGATCTTGACACGGTCATGTACACGCTCGGTGGCGGGATCGACACCGAGCGCGGCTGGGGGCGTGCCGAGGAGACGTGGCACGCGAAGGAGGAGCTGGCCGCGTACGGCGTCGAACCTTCCTGGTTCGGGCTCGGCGACCGAGACATCGCGACTCATCTGGTCCGCACGCAGATGCTTGGTGCCGGCTTCCCCCTCTCCGACGTCACCGAGGCTCTGTGCGCACGATGGAATCTCGGCGTCCGCCTCATCCCGATGACTGACGACCGCGTGGAGACGCACGTCGTCATCGACGACGCCGGGCAACCGGACGGTCGGCGTGCCGTGCACTTCCAGGAGTACTGGGTGCGGCTGCAGGCGCCTCCGGCACACGCTGTCATCCCGGTCGGCGCAGAGGATGCCAAGCCTGGCCCGGGGGTGCTCGAGGCGATCGCCGACGCAGACGTGATGATCGTCCCACCGTCGAACCCAGTCGTGTCCATCGGGACGATCCTTGCCGTGCCCGGCGTTGCGGACGCGGTGCGGACCACCTCGGCAGTGGTCGTCGGGGTCTCTCCCATCATCGGAGGCTCCCCCGTCCGGGGCATGGCTGACCGTCTGCTGCCGGTCATCGGCGTCGACGTCACGGCGCAGGCTGTCGCCGAGCACTACGGCGCCCGGTCGGCGGGAGGTCTGCTCGACGGGTGGCTGGTCGACGCGTCGGACGATTCCGCAGTGGCGCCACTCGTGGACCTCGGACTCGTCACCCGCGCCGTGCCGTTGCTCATGAGCGACCGCGAGCTGTCACGTGAGCTCGCCGCCGAGGTACTTGACCTGGCTGACGAGCTGCGTCGTGGCTGAGCACGAGCGCTCCTCACTCTCGATCAGAGCAGTTGCCTGGCCTGAGATCGGCCCCGGTGACGACCTGGCCATGCTCCTGGCCGAGACCGCTGCGCTCGTCGTCGGGGACGTCGTCGTGGTGACGAGCAAGGTGGTCAGCAAGGCAGAGGGGCGCATCGAGAAGGGCAGCCGGGCAGCAGTGGTGGACCGCGAGTCGGTCCGGATCGTCGCCCGTCGAGGTGAGTCGGTGATCGGGGAGACCCGGCATGGTCTCGTGATGGCGGCCGCGGGAGTCGACGCGTCGAATGCTCCTGAGGGGACCGTCGTGCTGCTCCCGGTCGATCCCGACCGCTCGGCGCGGCGCCTGCGGGATCGCCTTCATCAGCAGGCCGGGGTCAACGTTGCCGTGCTCGTGACCGACACGGTAGGCCGGGCCTGGCGCAACGGTCAGATCGACCTCGCCATCGGCTGCGCCGGTATGGACCCCTGGCACGAGCTACGCGGAACCCTCGACACCCATGGAAAACCTCTGACGGTGACCGCGCCGGCCACGGTCGACGAGGTTGCCTCTGCAGCGGATCTCGTCAAGGGCAAGACGAGCGGTTGCCCCGTCGCTGTGGTGTCGGGTCTCGGACATCTCGTGCATCCCGCCGGTCAGCACGGACCCGGTGCTGCGGCGCTCATCCGTGACAGCGCACTCGACATGTTCGGGCTCGGCACACGTGAGGCGGCGGTCGCCGCCGCGCTGCGCGAGGACGCCGTCGCGCTTGCCCACTTCCCGCCCTCCACCGAGATGACCGACGAGCCGTTCGTGGGCCTCGTCTCTGGGCTGGCCGGAGTTCGCGTCATCAGCCGCCCTCGGGTGGAGACTGCTGGCATCGACGCGCGCAACCGTGGTGGTTGGCACGTCGAGGTGGGGGTACGCGACGGTGCGGGAGTGACGGAGCAGCGCCATGCCGGAGCCTTGGTCGAGCGAGCCAAGGTCCTCGCGGTCGCGTATCGGCTCGAGGTCATCGACGATGCGGTCACGTCGGGGTCCGATCACGGCTGGGAGACCGTGCACGGGTTCTCGGCTGTGTCCCCGTAGAATCGCCGAACGCCGACGACCACGAAAGGCCTCCTCTGTGAGCAAGTCGAACACGAACCGCGAACGCCGCGACATGGTCGAACAGATGCGCAAGCAGGCGCGGGCCTCCGAGCGCCGTCGCACCACCATCGTCATCGCGGCCTGTGTCGCCGTGGCCCTCGTCATCGTCAGTGTGGCGGGCTACAGCATCATTCAGGACCGCCAGGAGACGGCGGCTCTGAAGCAGAAGCAGCTCACCGACATCGGCGCCGCCGCCGCCGATGCCGGGTGTGGCTCGATCCAGGAGGAGAAGGCCACCGGTGAGAGCCAGCACACCACTGACGCTGTCGACTACGCCGTCGTTCCGCCGGCGTTCGGCGCTCACAACCCAACAGCCGACGACTCCGGGAGCCACTTCTACACCACGTCCGACCGGCCCGAGGTCGAGATCCTCGTGCACAACCTCGAGCACGGCTGGACCATCGCCTGGTACGACGAGACGATCGCCGACGACGCCGACCAGATGCGGCTGCTGAAGGCCACCGCCGAGAAGTTCGACGCCGAGGGCGACAACCCGGAGTTCAACATGATCATCGCGCCGTGGACCGAGGACGACGGCGGCGGACGGCCCATTCCCGACGGCAAGCACATCGCGTTCACCCACTGGTCGATCCATCAGCCGGTGTACAAGCCGCCGACCAGCGACGAGCCGCCACCGGCGTTCGGCCAGAGCCTCTACTGCGACACGTTCTCGGGCGCGGCGCTTGACGACTTCATGAAGAAGTACCCCTACGACGACGCACCCGAGGGCTACCTCTGGCACCCGTGAGCGGGCTGCCGACGGCCTGCCACTGACTACCTTGGGAGGGGACGTCCTGAAGCTGCTCCTTGCGACGTTCGGTGTGGGGGTGGTGTCGTCGGTCTTTCCTCTTGTCAACATGGAGGTCTACGTCGGCGGGGTCGCCGCCACGATGGACGACTTCAACATCTGGCTGGTCGCACTGGTCGGCGGCATCGGGCAGTCTGTCGGCAAGTTGCCGTGGTACGAA